>JAAXXJ010000254.1 GCA_013334545.1 Nitrospirota bacterium
AAGAGGGATCTCCGGTTGTATCCACTCCAGCCCGTATTGCGGCAGATTAAGCTGCCGGAAGAATGGCGACGCCAGGGAAAGGGGCTGAATGGTGGAACAGACGTCATGATTAAAGCCGGGGAGGGTCAGTTCCGCGGAACGGACACCGCCGCCGATGGTCTTTGCCGCCTCAAGAAGCAGGACAGCATTGAATTGGCGGCTAAGGGCAATCGCCGCCGCCAGACCATTCGGCCCCGCACCCACGACAACCGCATCGTAATCATCTCTCTTTGGCATCAGGGGTTCCCTTTACGCTTCCGGCCAGTTAAGACCATGAAAATATTTTTCAGCACGTAGACGGGCATATAGAGAGAAGAACGGATTGCCGCGTTATAGCGAAGATTGGCGAACTTGTGCCACTGGATATCCGGATCGATGAGGATGTCTTGCTGTGCCACATCGCCATGGGTGCCCAGACGGCGGGCCAGATTGCCGAGCGTTTCATGCCAGAACCGGTCCTCCTGCGCCGCCGCGCCCAGACGGAACCCCAGTTCCATCAGAGGATCGCCGGCCCTGAACAACGGGTGGACCTGAATGAAGGTGGCGTCCTTTTTCCGAAAACAGCTGAAGGTTATCCAGCCTGAAAGAATATGCCCACAGGCGGTCATGAAGCTGAAGGATGTGTCGTCGGCATGAATCACCGTGAGGCCTGTTGCCAGGACAAGACCCCCGGGAAGGGTCAAATTGAGCAGTGCCGCTGTCCCCGGTCCAATCGGCGCATTCCCTGAGGGAAACAAATGATTTCCTTTCGGCCAGAAGGCGGCGAATTCAGACCGCCAGAGGGATATGATCTGCCGGGGTTCCAAATCCGTACTGTGAAGACGCAAAAGGTATCTTTTTTCCCAGAGCCGGCCAAAGCCATTTACCGGGCTGGATGTCCGGCGGCCATTGACGTTAATATTCATGACCCCTTCAGGGATGGCTGAAAGGGACAGGCGATCAACGGACTTTGCCCAGCCGGACAGAGGCAACGTCTGATCGGTGGTGGGCAAGGGGCCGGGCATAAGGCCGCTTTTTTCCAGAAAACGCCGACAGCACAGGGCATCTTCTTCATCGTTATAGAGCGTGATTAACGCATCGAGACCCGTGAGATGAAAGACATCCAGGAAAGGGCCAGGGAGTCCGCAGGCGGACACGGCGATCCGTTTCCGGGCAGCCTTGGATGCATTGGCAAGCAACAGACCCGCCCCTTCCGCATCCATATGGGCGAGAGCAGAGAGGTTCAGAAGGATGCGTTCGGTTGCCGCCGTTCCCTCGTCGAAAGCCCTGGACAGTTTTTTTTCACAGGAGACCGTGAGTTCGCCACGGATATCCAGAATGACCGTATCCTCACCGGTCTTTCTGGATTCAATGATACAGGCATTGCCCATACCCGGCCTGCCGGGGTGGGCCGCTTCCGCAGATGCCTCTGCCAAGGCTGTGAAATGACCCTCGTCGTCCTGCAATTCTGCGAAAACATCAAGCGGATGGGTTTCTGCCAGTCGATTGCGGGCAAGATACAACCGGTTGGAAAATCCGGGGAGCAACTGCAGGGCAAGGCCTACAAAGGGATTGCTTCCAATCCTGTCGAGAAAGGCAAGCTGGCTTGCCCGTCCCACAATGGCCTGGGCATAAGTCGGGTAGGCATGGGTCAATTCCTGGAGCTTGTAAAGGGGCTTATTGAAGGCCCGGATCACCTGGAGCTCGTGGATGACCTCTCCCGCCCCCTCGCCCAGGATGTGGGCACCGACAATCCTGCCGCGGCCGTTGCACAGGATCTTGGCCATGCCGACTTCATTGCCGTCGACGAGCGCACGGCGCATGCCGCCGTAGTGAAAGCGATAGGTCTTGAGCTTGCGACCGTACCGCCCATAGGCTTCCTCTTCCGTCAGGCCGATCCAGGCGAGGGGCGGCTCCGTAAAGACGACATACACGTTGTTTCGGTAATCGACCCTTCGCTTCACGGGCAACAGGGCATTGGTCGCCGCGATAATGGCCTGGGTTTCTGCTGTGGTCGCCAGTTGATATGGACCCGCGATGTCGCCACAGGCATAGATGTTGGGTGCAGAGGTCCGGAGCCTGCGATCGGTAATAATGCCGCGGGCATTGTAGCGGACGCCCGCTTTATCAAGACAAAGCCCCCCCAGCTCAGGCGTTCTTCCCACGGCAACGAGCACCCTGTCCGCCACAATCTCTTCATCGAGACCGTTTTCTCCCTGAACCTTGAGCACGACCCCATCCTGCCGGTTACAAAAGTTCACCGCCTTCGCTCCGGTTAGCAGTCGGATGCCTTCCATGCGCAGCGAACGCAGCAGGTGATTGACCAGTTCACGGTCCGCCGAAGGGAGCAGTCGCGCCGCCATCTCGACGACTGTGGTTTTTACCCCCAATTGCGCAAAGGCTGAGGCGTACTCAAGACCATCGACGCCGCCGCCAAGGATGATGACCGAACGGGGTAAATCCTCCAGATCATAGAGGGTCTCGTTCGTGAGAAAATTGATGGAAGGAAGTCCGGGAATATCCGGGATGAAGGGTGACGTGCCGGTGGCAATGATGAATTTCCGGGCGGAGAAGATCTGCCCGTTTGCCGCAATGCGATGGGAATCTACAAAGGAGGCCGCACCCTTGATGATCTGGATGCCGATCGCCTCGAACGTTTCCGGGCGGTCCTTCTCATAGGCCCGCTCAACGATCCTGCGAATGTGAGGCATGATGCGCCGGCCCTGGACTTCCCCTGCCGAATCGGAAAGAAGACCCAGGCGCTCCAGATGAGCAATATCATGACGGACATGGCTTAAACGGATCAGGGCCTTGCTGGGGATGCAGGTTGAGTTGGTGCAGTTGCCGCCTAACCTGTTTTTTTCAATGACGGCCACACGTTTGCCAAGGCCATTGGCTGTAACCGCGGAAACCATCCCGGCAATGCCGGCGCCGATAACGATCAAGTCATAATCATAGGAGGATTTCATACATATCCCTTGTTTTTCAGGGCGTGGACGACAAGAAGGGTGTGTCTGATTCCTGCTCCATCACCTGACTTATCCAAAAGGGCTTCAACTGACTTTGTTTTCTGTAGCATGCTGAGAAGCAAATGTAACAGCTCTTCAGTGGAAACTCAATATTTATATGTCATCCTGCTCACCTTCCGCAACGCAAGGCTCGACCGTCTTACGCAAATCCTCCCAGAAGTTTTTTCTTTTTTCTGAATCCTGCGGTGACAATGCGGGAAACTCCAAGAGACTAGGGGACGTACTTAAAAATATCAATTCAGCTTCATTTACATATCAATTGATAATTTTAAGTATGATCTTCCCCCAGAAAAACGGACATCCTGGTTAGGGGACAACCCTGGCGATTTCAAATGCCTGAGGACTTTTGTACTTTAACGCAGAATGCCTGCGTTTACGATTATAAAAGAGCTCAATATAACCAAATAGACTGGCTCTGGCTTCCGATCGAGTTTTGTAATCTTCGAAAACAACCCATTCGGTCTTTAATGAATGGAAAAAGCTCTCCATGGGCGCATTATCCCAACAATTGCCTTTTCGACTCATGCTGCAGATAATGCCCAGGTCACTTAAAAGCTGCTGATAGGACGTCGATGCATATTGCACGCCCTGATCCGAATGTAAAATCACTCCCCGAAAGTTTATTCTATTCGTTATTGCCATCTGTAAAGCATTTTCAACCAGTTCCGAGTTATTGCTCTCACCCATCGACCAGCCTATGATCATTCTGGAGTAGATGTCCATAATCGCCGATAAATACAACCAGCCTTTCCGCGTCGGGATGTACGTTACATCCGATACCCATTTCTGGTTCGGATGTTCCGAGGTAAAAACGCCATCAAGTATATTGTCAGCCGGCTGCTTTGTCTTTCGGGAATCCGTTGTTACAACAAAGCGCTTATGTACCTTCGACTGGATATTCGCTCTCCGCATCAAAAAAGCGATGGTGTTCCTGCCAACTTTCTCACCCTGATCAACCAGGTCACCATGAATCCGCGGTGAACCATATATCTTCCGGCTTTCAATATGAGCTAGGCGTATTTTCACCATCAATTCCCGATGCCGCTTTGCTCTCATGCTCTCCGGCCGATCCACCCAATCGTAATATCCGCTCTTGGATACTTCCAATACACGGCACATCGCTGCCACTCGAAATTGCGTCCTTTGCTCCCGGATAAACTGATACTTTACTTCAGTTCCCGCGCAAAGAACGCCGCGGCTTTTTTTAAGATTTCATTCTCCTCTTTGACCCTGGACAACTCTTCCTTCAACCATCGGTTTTCTTCTTCTACTGTTCCTTTTGCTGCTGGTCGGCCAGAACCGGGAAACGCATTACCTCCATGCTTTTCTGTCTTTTCCTTCCACTTATAAAGCTGGTTTCTGCGTATCCCCAACTCCCTGGCTATTTCTGCTGCGGGCTTCTTACCCTCATCCATCAACCGCACAGCTTCCAGCTTGAACTCCCGGCTAAACGACTGTCTTGCCTTTCTCATTGGACACTCCTTTCTTCTTCATTGTATACTAATCTGTATACTTTTTGAAGTGTCCGCTAAACTGGGGAAGGTTCAAATCTTTTATCATGACATTTAACCTTATTGGTATCCTTTTTTTAGCAGAGCTTGAAAATAATCGGGGGCAGCCACCAATTGCCAAGTGTTCTTTTATTTAGAGGAAAAAAACCAGACCAATATCAGCGAAGCAGGCAAGTTTCCTTGGACCTTCATTTTCTGGATATCCTGGTCAATCAAGGTAATGACGAGACGATGCCA
>JAAXXJ010000255.1 GCA_013334545.1 Nitrospirota bacterium
CTCTTCCGATCTCCATAATGCATGACGGGTGTTACAGGAGCATTACGAATGCATGAAAGTTCTGTTACAATTGCGACCGGCTGGAGATCAGGTACGAATAGTAATTCGCAGCGGGCGTGGGGATGCGTTTGAGGGTGTTGAAATCCACGCGGTAAAGGCCGAAGCGCGCGTCAAGCCCCTGGAGCCATTCGTAGTTATCGATGAGGGTCCAGTAGTAATATCCCCGTACATCGATGCCATTCCGCAGGCACCGCTCAACGACGTCCACGTGCCGCTTCATGTAATCCGCCTTCCGCTGGGCGTCGTGCGTGGCGATGCCGTTCTCGGTGATGATGAGCGGCAGGTTCAGCCGCGAGGCGTACCGCAGGACCTTTTCGAGGCCGCGGGGATGCACCTCCCACCCGATGTTCGTCAGGCCGTGGCCGTCCAGGTCGAGGTGCCGGAGCTCGACGCCCATCTTCTTGAAGGGGTTGAAGCGGAGGTGGATCCTCGTGTAATAGTTCACGCCGAAGAAGTCGAGCTTGCCCTTGATCGGGACCGCGATCTCCACGGCGCGGGTAAAGGGGAACTTGACGACGAACACACCGGTCTGGAATGCGTTGATGATCGAGTGGTTGTAGAAGAAGTTCGCCGTCTTTTTCAGGATCCGGTCAAAGGGGTTCCATTTCTTCCAGGGCGCGAAGACCGACATGTTGTGCGCGATGCTCACCTGGGCGTCGGCGTCGCGGTCGTGGATGATGTCATAGGCCCTGCCGTGGCAGGTGAAGATGTTCTTGAGAGCGGCGAGCGCCTTGGCGGCGTCGCGCAGCCCCGGCGGCGTGCAGCCCTCCAGGTAGCCGCCCAGCAGGATGACATAGGGCTCGTTGAAGGTCAGCCAGTATTTCACACCAGTAAGCTCCGCAACGAGCCGCTCGACATAGCCGGTGAATTTTACGATTGATCCGTCCTCATGCCAGGGATACTTGGCCGTGAACCAGAGCGGGTTGGTGAAGTGGTGGAGCGTGACCATGGGCTCGATGCCGTAGCTCCGGAGGATGTCGATGATCTCCTGGTAATGGGCCACGGCCTCGTGGTCCCAGGCGTTCTCGTGCGGCTGTATCCTGCTCCATTCGATGGAGAAACGGTATGCGTTGACGCCCAGGTGCTTCAGGAGCGCCAGGTCTTCCTTGTACAGGCTGTAATGGTCGGTGATCGCCGGATTTTCCCGCAGGATGGCGTCCCAGTTCGTCCAATCGGCATGGGGAGACCCCTCGAGCTGGAAGGCCGACGTTGCCACGCCCCACTGAAAGTCCGAAGGAAAGGCCTTTGTTTTTGCTGTCACGCGTCCCTGCGTGCCTCCCCCCGTCATCTCCAATAGACCACCATGCAGAGCAGCCCGGCGAAGGCGATCACGAACAAGAAGATATCTTCGATCTTTTCCCACCGGTCGTTATTCATACTGTTATCCATGGCTCTCCTCTTCCGGGTCATGATATTTTTCCGGTGAATATACGACGGCCAGGGTCCGGAGTCCCCCGATTACCAGGATCAGAGCCGAAAGCGCCACGATCATGCCGGGCTCCAGGCTGTGCTGGTACAGCCCGATCATGATCTCGCGCAATACGAAGACCAGCGCCGCGTCGGTGATGAACGTGATCTTCAGCCGGTGCACGGCGAAGTACTCGATGATGCTGCGCAAAAGCTCGATGACGATGAACATCGACAGGATGTTGGTCACCATGCGGTCGAAGCCCGCCGCGATGGTCTCGCTGCCGAACACGGCGCGCAGGTCGAGCACGACCCGCGCGATGCCCATCAGCAGGGCGATGATCACAATGGGGATCATGAGCTTGATCATGACGTCGACGATCTTGGTAAAGTATTTCATAATCCTGAAGAAAAAAATATAACCACGGATATCCACCGTTCACGCAACAGATAAAGTATGGATCATGGCATCTCTTGGGGAACGTATTTGTGTTGCAAAAGTATCTACCTTTGGCTTTACCTGTGTTCATCTGCGTTCCGACGGCCTTTTTTGGATAATCTGAGAGGTCCTGCAGATAGTTCGCCGGTCTCCGCCCTCGTGAGGCCGTATACTGGCACCGCAGTATTACAGGGGTGTTACAGAACGGTTAAGTTCCCGTGACGGCCGGATAATTTCTTGCCGAAAAGCCTTCGCCGTGGTATCTCTAACACGAGAGGGAAATCGTGGAGTGCGATGATCCATCAAGGAGGAAGATCATGAAGATCGCGGTATTCGGTGACATTCATGGGAATATTGATGCCTTATCCGCTGCATACCAGGAAGCAGCAGGCCGGAAGGTGGAAGCCATGTACCATCTCGGAGACCTGGGTGGATATGCCCCATTCGTCAACGAGGTCGTGGAGTTCCTTGCGGCGCACGGCATCGAAGGGGTCCAGGGGAATTACGACGAGGCCGTGGCGAACAACCGGGAGCACTGCGGCTGTAAATACGAGGACCCGGTGCAGGCCGAAATGTCGGAGCTCTCTTTCGCGTGGACAAAAGGGCATGCTTCTCAGCATAGCAGAGAGTTCATGCAAGGACTGCCTCCTGAAAGAACATTTCTCGCTGAAGGAAAGCGGGTCACGTTATTTCATGCAGCTCCGCATAAGAACAATATCTACTGGTACGAGGACCGTCCGGAGAAGTTCTTTCGGGAAATGGCCGGGAAGGCCGATGCCGACATCCTGGTCTACGGTCATACACATAAACCGTACAAGAAAGAACTGGGCGGCAAGACCTTTGTCAATGCCGGAAGTGTAGGCAAGCCTAAGGATGGCGATTCGCGGGCGTGTCTTACCGTGCTGGAGATAACGCCGGACACCGTTTCCGTTGATTTCATCCGGGTGCCCTATGACGTTGAAAAGACCGCTGCGGCGATCGCGTCAAGCGGGCTGCCGCCCTATTTCGCAGAAACGCTGAGGAAGGGGATGTAACAGCGAAGCTCATGCGGTTCGGGCGAAGGGAGGTGATTCCTGCCTAGACCAGGCGAAAAAAGAGGGGGCCCCTGAGGCCCCCGTAAGCGCTGCGTGGTTTAATCCAGGAGCGAGCGCATTCCCCGCATCTTGCTGCAGGGAGCTTTAATCGCGACCTTCGTGATGCTGGTACCGTTCATGCGTGTTTTCTTCACGCTCTTCATGACACCCTCTCTGTTCATCCCAGTCGTCATGCACTGACCCGGCCTGGTGAAATCCGGCTACCGAAAAATCACCGTTGTAATTGATGACTGCCCAAACGGTTTTCGTACTCGGGTCTGTGCCATAGGTGCCCAGGCCGTAGCCGGGTTTCCAGGGGCCGTGAATGAATTTCTTGATCCCGCCGACATTTCTGTCCACTGCGTTGATCCAATCACCGTTCCCATCCCTGGTGGCCAGGCCGAACATCCCCCTGCCAAGATGCCTGGGCCTCGCTTTTGCGGGATCGTACGTCATGGTGAGCGCATAGAGGTCGGTTTTGTCGCTCCCCAAATCAGCCATGCCCCACAGGGTCAGAATGTCGCTGGCAGTATCGCATCTCCGGTGGGACCAGCCGGTGTCCACGGTTTTGGTAAAGGGCCGGACGGCATAATCCACGGCCATGCTGCCATTGACTCCGTCCACTATTCGGGCGGTCGTACCATGATAGCTGTCCTCGATGGTCGTATAGGTTGCTCCCTGGGGCACCAGGAACTCCCTGCCGTTCAGGCTGTAGCCGAAGGTCTCGCGCAGGGTGAAGGTGAGCGTGGGTGTGGTAATCAGATCGCAGTCGCCGTCGCAGCCGTTTGACGACGCGTAGTGCTCAACGGTCACGCGCGGCCCGTCCACCGTGAATATGTAATAGCCGACGGTGAAGAGCTCCTGTGCGATGGGGGTCTCCCGGGTGAATCCGAAGGCGGGAACGTTATACTTGGCGTCGTTGCTCGGAATTTGCGGAATGTAGAACTTGTAGCTGTTGGAAGCGGCGATGATGTCCTGCACAGCGGCGCTCCCGTCCGGGCTCATAACGATCGAGCGGTTATGCATGTGATCGTGACCTCCCAGGTGATACCGCACGCCGTTGGCCGCAAGGCTTCCGATGAACGCATTCTGTGCAGCGGGGTTTGACGCCGGGTTGGAGCCGAAGAGGATATCCGTATGGTTCTGGCCTATCAGGTTCTTGTGGCTGAAGACGAAGGCGTGGGTCTTCCCGGGCCTGGTGGAGAGCTGGGCATCGATCCAGCCCTGCTGGTCAATGATGTTGTTGTTCGAGCTCCCAAGATAGTTCGTCCCGTCGGTCCTGGTGAACTGGTCGAGCAGCACGAACCTGGCGTTGTCGTAGTCAAAGGAGTAGCTCAGCCCGTTCAGCGTGGTCGAGGGGCTGCTGAAGTTAGAAGCACTGAAAACATGCGGTCCGCTGCCGGTGGTCTGGGAATAGAGCGTCTGGAACTCCAACGCAGCAGTCCGGGATCCTTCGTGATTTCCACGGAGGGGGTAAAAGCCGATGCCGGCATCATAAAGGGCCTGTGCTGCCGAGATCCGGGTATCCATGGTGCGGTCCAGAGGGAGGCCATTGGGGCTGTTCGTTTCCTTGTCCACCAGGTCGCCGACCTGGATGACGAACTTCACCTTATGGTTGATGAACTGTGAGTTCAGCTGGTTGATGATCCCGACGGCGACCGTTTCGGGGTTTTGTCCGTCGACGTTGGCCTTCCACTGGGTATCGGACATGACGCCGAACTTCCAGGCTTCTGCCGATGCCGTTATTGCTCCGAGGAACAGCGCCAGCACCAATACACTTACTATTTTGACATACGATGGCATTTTCATGGTA
>JAAXXJ010000256.1 GCA_013334545.1 Nitrospirota bacterium
GTCCGGTCGCAATAGTCCAGATATGAGATGGGATCGTCCAGGAAGCGTGGAAGTTTCGAGGTGTTGCCGATGCTGCGGTTCTCGGGAAGAGGCTCGCGTTCGCAAGCCCTATCAGGCCGTGGAAGACCGGTTTCTTCTCTTTCACGGCCTGTCCCCTCTCCCCCTCCCGCGGGCCGTCATCGCACGGGGACCAGGACAAGATCGAACGTCCCTTTCCGCCTCCCCGCTTCGGGATACTGCTGGGTCACCAGGGTATCGAATCCCCGGGCCGAGACCCGGAGATGGATGTGCGGCGGCCTGCCACACAGCTGAGCACAGCTGAGGGTCAGGTCTTTACTGTTAGCATCAGTCCCGCTCGTGGATGATCCTGCTGACACTTGTATAATGCAGCCCCAGGTGTGCTGCGATCTCCCGCTGACTGTACAGATGCTTCTCTACGGCCTCGGCTATCTTCTTGTCACGCCTTTGCTTATCCCGGGTAATCTTCTCCGTAAATAACTTTTCGAGTGCCGGACGATTTGCGTACCGTTGGCTTTTCGGTATTTCTGGGATATCCTTATGTTTCCTAAGGTGGTCAACCAATGTATCCCCGAACGCTTCCTCGCCAAGGATCGCCTGCCCCCGCACCTCCGTCCAGATGGCTTTGCCGATACCCCATTGGACGAATTGCCGGTACTCTTTCTCTGCTGTTCCCTTCTTCCCGCTAAACTGTCCGAGCACCCAGTTACTAGTAAGGCAGGGATGAGGGCTTTCTCTGCCGGCCGTCGCCTTATAGCTGCTCCATTTCCAGGCGTCCGGAGTTTCGACCATCCGTGCGCGAACCGGGTTCAGGACGACATAACGGCAGACTTCAAGCAAATGGCTGTCTTTTTGGATAAGGATGGATTTATATCTTCCCTGAAACAGATGGCCAGCCCTGCCATGCTGTTTATTAAAGAGCTGGGTATAAACGCCGTTCAGCTGCCGCATGCCCACAGAAAGATTTCCATCAGGCGTCTCGATCAGCAGATGGTAATGGTTGTCCATGAGGCAGTAGGCGTGGCAGATCCAGTTATATCGTTTGTTGACGTGTTGAAGCGTGTTCAAGAAACTGAGCCGGTCCTGGTCGCTCTTGAAGACCGGCTTGCGCTCATTGCCTCGCGAGGTGATGTGGTAGACTGCACCGGCGTATTCTATGCGAAGCGGACGGGCCATAATGGCAAGAGAGTAGCAGTGAAAACGGGCAATGTCAACAGTAAAGACCTGACCCTATAGGTTCCCGCTTTTTATCACGCTGCACCGCATCAGAGAACAGAACCGCCAGGTTGGGACGGCTCGCGTACCGTTGGCTCTTCGGGATCTCGGGGACCTCCTTATGACGGGACAGATGGTCAACGAGATTGCTCACGAAGTCGTCCTCGCCCAGGAGCGTCTGCCCCTTGACCTCGTTCCAGAGAGAGTCCTTCCCGATCCCCCATTTCACGAACTGTCGATACTCGCCCCGTGCCTTGTCGCGCTTTTTGCCGAACTGGCCCAGGACCCAGTCAATGGTCAAACAGGGGTGCGGCGTCGTTTTGCCGCTGGTTGCACGGTAGCTGCTCCATTTCCACCCCTCCGGCAATTCAACCATCCGCGCGCGTACCGGGTTCAACACCACATAGCGGCAGACCTCAAGGAGATGACTATCCTTCTGGATGAGAATAGCCTTGTACCTTCCCTGGAAGAGATGGCCCGTTCTGTTGTAACGCTTATTGAATGCCTGGGTGTACACACCATTGAGCTGCCGCATCCCAAGCGCAAGGTTGCCGTCCGGCGTCTCAACAAGAAGATGGTAATGGTTGTCCATCAGGCAATAGGCGTGACAGATCCAATGATAGCGCTTGTTGACATGGGCAAGGATACGAAGAAATGCCTCACGATCGGCATCATCCTTGAACACGGGCTTCTTTTCATTCCCGCGGGAGGTGAGGTGGTAGACAGCGCCAGGGTATTCGATGCGCAACGGGCGGGCCATGACGGCAAGAATATCAGCCAAAAATAGGAAAGTCAAACATTATAGACCTGACCCCACGATGTTCCGGTGTCGGACTCGCTGTCGCTCATGACCAGCAGCAGGATCCCTTCGATGAAACCGACGATCGCCGGGAGGAAGGTCCAGCAGAAGAGAAGATAGACGATACCCCATCCGACCCGGCCGAGATAGAACTTGTGTATGCCGAAGCCGCCCAGGAAGAGTGCCAGTAGCGCCGCGACCAGCCTGCTCCTGCCGTTCGGCGACATGGAGATAAAGATGCCCGGCGGCGGCATCTGGCGGACACCGCATTTCGGACAGATCTCCGCTCTCGCCTTGATCAGGTTGCCGCACTCGGAGCAGAACTTTTCATCAGCGGCCTTGTGAACGGTTTCAGCCATCCAAGGCTCCCGGGAGCATTACTACCGAAAGATCAGCAAGAAGCACGAACCGATCGCCTGTTCAAGCAGGCAACGGCAAGGGCCAGACACAGGTGTTGTCCCGGTCCGACCCGGATACCTCGACCCCGTTCGTTCTCTCGTCAACAGCATACCGTTTACGTCGGCAGATGTCATACGGATCGGGTAGGAGGCGGGGTCGCCCCCGCCGTCCTCCCACACCACCGTACGTACGGTTCCGTATACGGCGGTTCATGTTAGGCGAGTCAAGTCCGAGTCTTGAGACTTGCGGATTGGTGTTCTCCTCTGCCGCCGCAAACGCTTGACGCTCCCTCTCCGTATTCTTGCGGATTCCGTCCGCTACCTTCCGGGAGTCCTCTGGCATCTCAGCCGTCCTGTGTGCGTCTCCTTCGTTCATCGAGGCTTCGGCACCTTGCCGGCCTAACATGTTCGGCCCTTCATCCCGTCGGTTGCGAGACTACTACGGCTTCTGCTGACTTCTACCGATTCATCTCGACGCCTTGCGGCATCGATAGCACAGGGCAAATCGGCAGATCTCCCAGGGTAAGACGCGTGACCTTCATCCCATATACCCGCCGCATCTACTTCCACACCTTCCGGATGGTTATGGGGCTTTGAGTCTATTGGCCCTCTCGCCCAGATGTGGCTGCCTCATATGCGGTTTCTGTTCGTCAGGCCGGGACTTTGCTTACAGCTTCCTTTAGATTCCGGGTCGCCCCGGACACCCTTGCTGTTCGGCTAACGGTTCCTTCCATCAAGGCCCGTAAAGGACTTGCACCTTCGAGTCGCCGGTCAGGCACCACACCTGACCAGCCTGTACCAAAGTACAGAACGTCATGCCTGGCATACCAATAAAAAAACCCTCGCGGGAATTCCCGTGAGGGTTTTTACTACCGAATAATGACATCCTACTTCTTGTGGCACTTGCCGCAGGCAGCCGCTTCCTTCACCGAGAAGGCCTTGGTGCCGTTGTGGCAGCCGCCGCAAGACTTGCCGGCTTCCATGTCCTTCATGGTCGCCTTGGTCTCGCCCTTCTTCATCTTGAAGAGGCCGGACTGATGACAGTCAGCGCACTTGGCGCCCTTGTCAGCGTGGGCCTTGCCGTCGAACACGACCTTGCCGGCCGCGCCGCCCGCGTACTCAACGGTCTTGCCCGCCGGAACCGCGAACGCGGAGACGGCCAGGACGAACGAAACCACCACTACGATAGCCAATACGAAGAATTTCTTCATGTATGTTTCACCTCCTTTCGTTGGCAAAGTATACTCAATGATACAATGTGACACCGTGAACTGCAGAAAGTTTATAAGAACGCCTTGGGGCTGCGGTACTCGTGGCACTGCACGCAGTCTTTCTTGGCAGACGCCTCGGTGATCCGCCAGAGATGCGGCCTATGGCAGTCCTTGCACTGCATGTCCATGTCGAGGTGCACCCTGTGTTTCCCGATCCTGGGGATCGTGGCATGACAGCCCAGGCAATGGGTGCTACCCGGCTTGACCTTGCCCTGGGTGTGCGGCTTGTGGCACTCGTAGCAGTAGAACTGCATGGGCGCCTTCTCGTCGAACACGATCTTCACGGCCTTCTTGATGGTCGCCGCTTCGGGCTGGAAGAAGCGGACGTCCATGGTGGCGTCTTCCTTCAGCTGCTTCTTGATGTTCTCGTCGCTGCTGTGGCAATAGAGGCACTTCATCCGGCCCGGTCTCAGGTCCTTGGTGCGGTCCGTGTGGCAGTTGAGGCAGGCCAGGCCGCCCATGCCCTCGCCGTGCACCTGCTTGCCCGTATGGCATTTGGTGCAGAACTTTTCCGTCGGCAGGAAATGATGGAGCCCCGACTTGTCCGCCTTCACCTCGCCGTGGCATTCGGTGCACTCGATCTGCTCCATGTACACGTGCTTTGCATGGAACAGCGACTTGTTGATCTGCTTCGCCTTCGTGGACGTATGGCAATCGTTGCAGGTCTTGGAGCTGACGATGACCTGCCCCTTGTGGCGCTCCGGGACCTTGGTCGGACGGTGCATGACAAAGCTGATGAGGAGCTGGTTCTGCTCGGGGATGGTCAGGTGGTGGCAGTCGTGGCAGTTGAGCTTCGAGTGCTCGCTCTTCGCCCAGCTGTCGTAGGCCTCCTGCATGAGGTGGCAGCCGACGCAGAACTTGGGGTTGTTCTGGGTGAAGTCGTAAAACTTATAAGCAACGAACCCACCGCCGCCCACGATGATCAGGATCAGGGAAACGATCAGGATCTTGGCCTTCAGCGTCATCGGCTCTTGGAGCCGCGTTTTGGCCCATTGGAGCTTCTCTTTGACCAGTTCGATAACCTTCATTCCACCCCCTGCCGTTTTCACTAATACGGTTGAGCCACGATTTATAGCATAGCAGGCC
>JAAXXJ010000257.1 GCA_013334545.1 Nitrospirota bacterium
CGCGCCACTGGCCCTCTATTTCCAGCACGACCGAATCGTAGCACAGGACCCCGCACTTCAGAAACTCCTCAAATGCCCTGTTGCCGACCGCCTTCAGCGCCGCCCCGCGCGCGGTGAATCCGCCCGCCGGTGTGTATCCCGCTCCGCTCACCTCGACTAACATGTTTTGCAAATATATCTTTCGGACGGTCATTTCGCCGCGCGTGAGCGTGCCGGTCTTATCGGTGCAAATCACCGTCGTGCAACCCAGCGTCTCGACGGCGGGCATTTTGCGCACGAGCGCGTGCTGCTTTGCCATCTGACGCATCCCGATGGCGAGCGCTCCGGTAACGATGGCGGCGAGCGCCTCGGGGACCGCGGCGACGGCGAGAGCAATTGCGAACATGGTGATCGTCACGATGAAAGGCAGGTCGACGCTCCCGTTATCGAAATATTCACGGGCGATGCTGAAGCCCGCGACCAGGAAGCAGATGATGAGAGCGATCATGCCGAGCCACTTGCCGACCTCCTCGGTCCGTTTCTCCAGCGGCGTCTTTTCCGCCTTGACCGTGGCCACTTCCTGTGCGATCCTGCCGAGTTCGGTCCCCATGGCCGTTGCGGTGACTACGGCTCTGCCCCGGCCGTAGGTGACCGTCGTTCCCGTAAAGACCATGTTCCGCCGGTCGTTAACCGGTGTCGCTTCGGGAAGCGCGTCCTTGTGCTTGCCCACGGACACGGATTCTCCGGTGAGCGGTGCTTCATCGCATCGCAGGGAATGCCCCTCTACGATGCGGCCGTCCGCCGGGATCTTGTCGCCCGCCTCGAGGACCATGACGTCGCCGGGCACCAGGTCCTTCGACGGCACCTCCTCCTCCCGGCCCGCCCGCAGGACCGTGATCGTCGGGGAGAGCATCTTCTTGAGCGCCTCGATCGCCCGCTCGGCGCGGTACTCCTGGATGAAGCCCAGGACCGCCACGAAGACCACGATCACGGCGATGATGGCCGCGTCCACGACCTCCCCGACCAGGGCCGATAGAGCAATGGCGACGAGCAGGATGATGACCAGCAGGTTCTTGAACTGGTTCAGGAAAAGCATCAGGGGAGAAACCCCTTCCTCCTTCTTGAGCTCGTTCGGACCGTACTGCCCGAGCCGCCGGACCGCCTCCGATGCCGAGAGCCCTTTCTGCTGGTCCGTTTTCAGCTCCGCGACAACCTGCGCCGCTTCGCGTGCATGCCAATGCTGTGTTGTCATGGAATTCCTCCCGATGTATTAATAAGTCCTGAGCGTTTGTACATAGGGTACGGCCGTCCTAAATCTTCAAAGCAACGATCTTCTCACCACAGAGAACGTGGCGGACGCAGAGAAAGGCCGAGCCCTGGTCTTCAATTCTTTGCGGTACCCACATCTCGGCCAGCTCGGCCGCGACGACTGCGCGTTCATGCGTTACCCACCCAGGCTGGGAATAAGGCCCCCTTGGAAAAGCAGCGCGTTCGCAGGGGCAGCGCTGCCGAGTAGCCAATCACGAACGTAACGATAAATGAGCTTGCAGCTGCTGCCGGAATACAGACGGGCATAAGCACAGCATCGCACCGGGTTGCCCAAAAAAAGCAAGGATCGTGAACATCCGTGATGACCCACTCCAACAAAAAAGACCTTTACCACGATTTATTTTAAACGTGGTAAAGGTCTCGCATATCAGGTTCACCTGACCAGTGATGCCGGCCCCGCTATCGCGGGACGTGATGACGATCATCACTGCAGAACGCTACTCCCCTTTACGGCTCAATAGTAGCAGAGCGTACGGGACAGTGTCAAGCCCGTCCCTGCTGCCGGTCACTTGGAGAATACGCTGAAGAGCTTGTCCAGGGCGCCCTTCTCGAGCTTGATGATCTGGGCCAGTTCGCCGCTGTCCAACCAGACCCCCTCGCAGGCGGAGCACCGGTCGACCTTGATGGACTTGTAGTCGATCTCCACCAGGTTCATTCCGCACTTGGGACACTTCATGTGATGAAGCTCCTTCGCCTTCTGCCGCTCGGCCTCGGCGAGCTTCTGCTGCTTCTCCTGCTCGACCTTCTGCTTCGTTTCGAACATCTGCCGGGCAAAATACTCCTCTTCCTTCTCACTGGGTTTCACCGGCGTCATGACCATTCCTCCTTGATTTTTGGGATCAATAATCATTTACCACAGGATTATCAGAAAAAAGAATCATGATCACGAATAGCCCGAATGATACGCATGGCACGAATAGATGCCGGAACAAACGCTAAAAAAGAGGACCTATTCTAATCGCTCACTAGCGCAAGATGAGTGAATGGCTCGCTCCTGGGTTCGTGTTCAGGGTCTTGATGTTCCTCCGCATGCTCGCGTGCCTCGATCGCTAGACTTTCTCGATGACGAACAACAGCTGCTTCTCGCGCACCGTCTCGTTGAGCTTCACACAGACCTCGGCGATCCTGCCGTCGAAGGGCGCCAGGATGGCATTCTCCATCTTCATGGCCTCGAGGTTCGCCATCTCCTCTCCCTTGTGGACGATGTCGTCTACCTTCAGGACGCCGCGCGCCGGATTGCCGATGCGCCAGACGCTGCCGTTGATCGGCGCGCCCACGTCGCCGGCGGCCTTGGCCAGCCGCACTTCGACCTTCTTGGCCCGCGGCGTCTCGACCGTGTAGACCCGCGTCTTGTTGTTCACGCGCATCACCACATCGATGATGCCGTTATGCTCGGCGCCGACGGAGACGAGCTCGATCGAGTAGGGCTTGCCCCAGAGATCGAAGTCGACGCGTTCGCCCGGCTTCCGAAGCCCTTCGCGCCACACGCCCGTTGGGAGGACCAGCGGAGCCTCACCGAACTTTTCGCGGAACTCGAAATACTCCAGCGCGTCCTTGGGATGCATGAGCCAGAGGATGAACTCCTCATCCGTCGCGTCCCGTCCGAGGGTTGCGCCAAGCTCCTGCCGCAGCCGTGCGAGGTCGTCCTCCGCTACGGACTCAAGCGGCGACAGCTCCTTCCGGTCCTTGAGCTTCGTCTGCCACTCGTCGCCGAAGGCGCTCCGGTAGACCCAGTCAGCGGGCCAGCCCACGGGCAGGCGTCCGTAGTTGCCCAGCAGGAGGTTCTTGAAGTCGCCGGGCGCGTTGCGGAAGAGCGTCAGCAGCTCGTCCTGCTCCGCGGGCGCCATCTCTCCGATGTCCTGCGCCTTCTCCTCGACGAACTTCACCATAAGATCGATGACATGTTTCACGCCCGCGTCGCCCTTCTCCTTGGCGTACTTGTTCACGATACCGCTGCAGGTGACCCAGGTGATCTGGGAACCCGGCGTCACGTCGAAGTACTTCACGATGCGGTTGTACAGCGACATGAGCTTCAGGATTGCGGGCATGAGATGGAGGAACTCTGCCTTCTGCGCCTGCTCGAAGGAGCTCGGGAACGCGCCGCCGGGCATCTTGTGGAGCGTGACCGTATGGTCGAAGCCCTTGAAGGGAGACTCGGCCCACTCGTAGTCAGCGATCCACTCGCGCACCTTTCGGACCGCGGCCTCGGCCTCCTGACGGTCCAGGTGGACCGGGATGCCCGACTCCTCGAAGATCGCCTGCACCGCGAGAATGGGAGAGTGCCCGTAGAAGCGGACCAGCGAGTCCTCTTCCACATCGAAGATCGTCGCACCGGCCTTCGCCGCGGACAGCAGGGCCGGTATCGCCAGGCCGTCGGTGATGTGCCGGTGGTAGTTGATCACCAGACCGGGGTATGCCTGCTTGATAGCGCTGATCAGGCTGCCGATGCGGGTCACATCTCCCACGCCGGCCATATCCTTCACGCACAGGACGATCTCGTCCGTGCCGCCGCAGAGGTCCACGATGTCCCGCACCACGTTGAGGTAGTAGTCGTTCGTGGTCCAGTCCGCCGAGGTGAAGGAGATGGTCGGCTCGAACAGCCTGCCCCGCTTCATCACCACCTCGGCAACGGCGCGCATGTTCCTCACGTCGTTCAGGAAGGAGAAGCAGCGCCACACGTCGATGTCCACCGCGCCCACGGCCTCCTCGATCACGTTCCGGGGGTAGGGGCGGTAGCCCCAGAGGTTCGTCTCGCGGATGAGGGTCTGGAGCAGCACGTTCGGCATGAGCTGCCGGAGCAGCGCCGTCTCCTCAAAGGGGCTCTCCCGCCTGTTCATGATGCCCACGTGCCACCGGGCGCCGCCGTGGCACTCGGCGCCGAACAGGCCCATGCGGTCGTAGTGCGGCGCCAGGGTCTTCAGGTCGTGGATGCGGTGGCGGTTCTTGAAGTCCGACTGGCCCGCATCGCGCATGCCCACCGAGGTGAGGCAGGCGCCCTTCAGGCCGCGGACCGCCTTCACGATCTCTTTCGGCGACATGCCGGGTTTGACGAATACTGGGCTTCTCATGTTCTTTCTATCCTATTTTCCCTTATTTCTGTGATGCTCCCTCGCGGGAGCCCCCGTCCGGGTCACCTTCAGGTCCTTGATGAGCCCGTCCGAGATCGAGTAGATCCATCCATGGATATAGAGCTTTCTGCCCCGGTCCCACGCTTTCTGGACGATCGTGTTGTGCACCAGGTTCTCCACCTGCCGCTTCACGTTCAGCTCGCACAGCTCGTTCAGCGAGATCCGCCGGTGCTTCGGCACGGAGACCCTGACGTTCTCGAGCCAGTGCTCCAGCATCCCGGTGACGGCGTCCTTCCTGACTGCCGCAATGCCCCCGCATCCGTAATGCCCGCACACGATGATGTGCCTGACCTTTAGCACCTCCACGGCGTACTGCAGGACGCACATCAGGTTCATGTCGGT
>JAAXXJ010000544.1 GCA_013334545.1 Nitrospirota bacterium
GAACGGGCCGAAGTAGTGCTTTCCAAGGTCGAGCCCTTTCTCAAGAAGCGCTCCGGTCCCTACGACATCGTCTTCCTCGATCCGCCGTATGCCATGGAGATGCTGCCGGTGCTTCGGCTGGTCTCCGGGTCCGGTCTGCTCAAGCAAGGGGCGATCGTCATCGCAGAGCATTTCAAGAAACAGGCGTCACCCGAGACAGCAGGGGCGCTGGCATTGTTCCGCGAGGCGAAATACGGTGATACGGTGCTGGCATTCTATGCAATGAACAGCAGGGGGCAGGAGCAAGAAGCAGGGGGGCAGGAGGAAAGACCATGAAGCGCATCGCAGTCTATCCCGGCACCTTCGATCCGGTAACGAACGGTCATGTGGACCTTGTGGAGCGCAGTCTTCGCCTGTTCGACGAGGTGATCGTCGCGATCGCCGCCAATCCGAAGAAGGAGCCGCTCTTTGCTCTCCAGGAGCGCATCGACATGTTCCGGAAGGCGATCGGAAAGCGCGGCAACGTCATGATCGAGGGATTCGACTGCCTGCTGGTGGACTACATGAAGGAGAAGAAGGCGGTGGGGCTGATCCGGGGCCTGCGCGCCGTTTCGGACTTCGAGTACGAGATGCAGATGGCGCTCATGAACCGGCGGCTCGACGAGGACATCGAAACGGTCTTCCTCATGCCGAGCGAGGAGTACTCCTTCATCACCTCAACGATCGTGAAAGAGGCGGCGAGCTACGGCGGGGATGTGTCGAGCCTGGTTCCGAGGATCGTTGTGCAGAAGCTGCGGAAGAAGTTCGGGTCCCGTCAGCACTGCTGAAGCTCGCTGCGGTAAGCTGCGGGGCATCTCACGGTCGTTTCGTCATACGAGTCGCTCGCTGATCCCGCAGCGCCCTGCAAGGAATGCGCTCGCTCCCGGATTTACGGTTTCCCCTGCTTCATCCTCTGACGCATCGCCTCGTACAACACCACTGCCGCCGATGTCGCCACATTCAGCGAGTCGATCGTTTCTGCCATCGGGATGCGGATGCGGCGGTCAAAATCCGCCAGTTCCTCAGCCATCAATCCTGAGCTCTCCTGTCCCAGCATAATGACCGTCGGCGCGGTGAGGTCCAGTTCGAAGGGTGTCTCCCTGCCGTTCAGCACCAGCGCAACCGTCTGGAATCCCCGCTCCTTGCAGGACCTGATGAACGCGTGCTCGCTCTGCACTTTCACCACCGGTACCCGCAGGATGCTTCCCATGGAGCCGCGGACGGCCTTTCCATTGTACGCGTCTACCGTGTGCGGTGTGACCACAACACCTGACGCGCGGACCGCTTCCGCGGTCCTGATGATCGTCCCGAGGTTCCCCGGGTCCTGGAGCCGGTGGCACAGGACGATCAGCTTTGAACCATGGGCCAGGAGCTCTTCTTCTGAGTGTTCCCGCATCTCCATGACCGCCATGACCGGCTGGGGGGTCTTGCTCTCGGCGACGTGGTCCATCGTCCGCTCCGATATCCAGAGGACGTTGACACCGTGCCGCTCGGCCAGCTTCAAGACGCCCTTTCCGTGGTGCTGGGTGAGGGAGGGGGCG
>JAAXXJ010000545.1 GCA_013334545.1 Nitrospirota bacterium
GGACAGGATGCACTGTCCCGCTCGTTCTTTTCCCGTCTGCAGGAGAGGGGTCCTCCCCTGCTCGTGATCGTCTCAATGCTGGTCAATGGCCGGCTTCACTGCCGCAGGCCTCTGAGATCGCCGGCGCCGAGCACAAGCACAAGGATAAGAGCTGCATTCCTGCGATTGCCGAGAAATAGCGTCATGACCCGCTCCTATCATAGCCTCTGGGCGACCCTATGATGTTCGTGGTTGAGAGATTGGAATGACGAAGCAACTCGACAGGCAAGCTACTTCATTTTGGAATCGATCCTGATCGTCCTTCCATCGACCATGAACATGCCTTTCCCGCGATGATGGATCGTCCGCGGATCTTTCTTTGACGGGTCGATCCACGCCTTGAGCACTTCAAGGATAAAGAAGTTGTATTTCTCCACCATCCTGGCATCAACGACCTTGCACTCGAGATTGGCATAGCACTCGTCGATGAGCGGCGCCTTGACGAGCGAGGCCGCTGCCGGCGTGAGCCGAAAGGTCTTGAACTTGTCGACGGTCCTGCCCGAAGTATTCCCGCAGGCAATGGCTGCTTTCGCCAGCTCCCTGGTCGGGATGTTGATCACACATTCCCCGGTCTTCTTCAGAATATCGAAGGTATAGTTCCGGTTGCTGATCACGCAGCCCACCAACGGCGGCTCGAACTCCATCATGGTGTGCCACGACATGGTCATGATATTCGCCCGCTTCTTGCCCGCAGCCGTGACCATCACGACAGGCCCCGGTTCGAGCAGTTGATAGACCTTGGACAAAGGAAAGGACCGTTTCGCCATCACAGCACCTCTCTTCTCTGATACGCTTCTGCGTACGCTCCCCGGCAGGAAAAGCGTCTGGTCTTCTCTTTTGGCGCCACCTATTTCTCGCACTCAAATGCTGATCATCGAGCGTTGCCGCTTGTATGTCACAGAGCCGCTGCTGCGTCGGTTCTCGTCGGTTTCTGTCCCATGACCCCGGGTGACGGCAATGTCAAGCCGCAGGACCTTACCCGACGATGTTCTTTGTTATAGTATATCATTGCAAACGTGCGGGAGCCTGTGGAGGAAGACGCCGAATGCGGCGGGGATGAAGGCGGGGGCCAAGAAGGAAGACTTGAACCTGGCGGCTGTCCGATGCGATCGCGCGTACGACTAATGTTGGCCTTCGGAATTTCCTGCGGGGTGGCTGAAGATTCAAAGAAACTGCGGTATACTATAGATAGGCGTTGCCAGTGCACACAAAGCATCGTATGCCGGGCGTGTCCTGCATTCCGTTGAGAGCATGAGCAGCCAAGCCGGAAGAGCGGCTGGCACGGCGAATGCTCCGAAGACTGACGACGGACGCCGGGAAGGCGGACCGCTTCAGATCTGCGAAAGCACAGAAGCGTGAGTACCGTTGTCCCAAGGCCTTTCCCGAGGATCAATGGGATGCCGGAGGATGCGCTGAAAGCAACGCCTCTTTTATTGCCGGGCGACAATGCGAAGGCCGGCGG
>JAAXXJ010000258.1 GCA_013334545.1 Nitrospirota bacterium
CTTCCTTCTTTGACAGCCTCCGGTGGAGCATCAGGTCCTTGAGATATTCCTTCGTGTCCAGATGCTGCCCTGCCGGCGTCCCGGTTGCGCCATGCAGGATGATCGTGAACTCGCCCTTGGTGCTGCCGCTGTTCAGTCGCGCCAGGACTTCCGATATGCTTCCCCGGATGGTCTCTTCATGCACTTTGGTCAGTTCCCGCGTCACGACGGCTTTCCGATCGCCCAGGATGTTCCGGATATCCTCGATTGCAGCGATGATGCGGTGGGGTGCCTCGTAGAACACGAGCGTACGCTTCTCTGTTTTCAGGTCCTCCAGCCTCTTCAGACGGGCAGTGTGCTTGCTCGGCAGGAAGCCCTCGAACACGAACTGGTCCGTGGGCAATCCTGACACGGACAGGGCGGCGATGGCAGCGGTCGCGCCGGGAATGGGGACCACGGGGATGTTCTGGTCCACGGCGAGGTTGATCAGGAAGTAGCCCGGGTCCGAAATGCCGGGCGTCCCTGCGTCGGAAACAAGCGCGATGCTCTTCCCTTCGAGAAGGCGGGAGACCAGGACCGGGGCCTTCTCTTCCTTGTTATGGTCGTGGTAGCTTGTCAGCGGTGTGTGGATATCGAACTTGGAGAGCAGTTTCTGTGTGTGGCGCGTGTCCTCAGCGGCGATGGCGTCCGCTTCTTTCAGGACACGGATTGCCCGGAGGGTGATGTCCTCGAGGTTCCCGATGGGAGTGGCCACAATATAAAGAACGCCAGTTGACATAAGATTCACGGCCTTTTACCGCGAAGGCGCAAAGGATGCGAGGGAAACCGAAAACCTTGCTCTCGCAGAGGCGCAGCGTGCGCAGAGAAATTCTTAAGACTTCTTTATTTCGTCAAGAATAGAATACGTAAAATACCGGACAAGGCATTGTCTCTCGCAAAGGCGCAAAGGCCGCAAAGGAAATCATAAGATCACTACTTCAACATGCGGTAAATAGTTTCTTGCTGAATCCAGGAGCGAGCGCATTCCCAGCAGTTTGCTGCAGGGAGCTTCAATTTCAGTATTTCTAAAAAAATGATGTATCTTGATTCAGATGGCGGTCTTGCTGTCCTTCGCGCTCTTAGCGCCTTCGCGGTGATAGATGTTCTTATCAGTAGCTCTTATATCTGTTCGTGATCGGGAACCTTCTGTCCTTCCCCAGCCCCCGCGACGTGATCTTGACACCGGGAGGGGCCTGTCTGCGCTTGTACTCGCTGGAATCCACGAGCCTGATCACCTTCTCTACGGTCTTCCGGTCGAAGCCCATCTTCAGGATCTCGCGGAAGTCCTTGTCGTCCTCTACGTAGGCCTTCAGGATGGGGTCCAGCACGGGATAGAGGGGCAGGGCATCGCTGTCCTTCTGGTTCGGCCGCAGCTCGGCGGTCGGTGCTTTGGTCAGGACCCTCTTCGGGATGACCGCTTTCCCTGTCATACGGTTCACGCACCGGCAGATGTCGTACACCAGGGTCTTGGGCACGTCCTTGATGACGGCGAACCCGCCGGCCATATCGCCGTAGAGCGTGGCGTACCCCACGGACATCTCGCTCTTATTGCCCGTGGTGAGCACGATCCAGCCGAACTTGTTCGAGAGCGCCATGAGCAGATTTCCGCGAATGCGCGCTTGGAGATTTTCCTCGGTCACATCCTGCTTCGTCCGCGCGAATTCGCTGCGGAGCGTGTTGAGGTATGAATCGAAGGTCTGCTGGATGGGGATCTCCAGGAAATGGATGCCGAGATTTTTCGCGAGCCCCAGGGCATCCTCGCGGCTCTCCCGGGAGCTGAACTGGGAAGGCATGAACACGCCGACCACGTTCTTGCTGCCGATCGCTTCCACGGCAACGGCCGCAACAAGGGAGGAATCGATACCGCCGGACAGGCCGATCACCGCGGCCTTGAATCCGGTCTTTTGGACATAATCACGCGTACCGAGCACGAGCGCCTGGTAGACCTCCTCACAGACAGGAAGGGGCCGGCTGGACTGCCGTGCGGTGATGGCCTTCCTTTTCGGCGCCGGCCGCCCGGAAAGGACAATATGGTCGATCGATTCGAAATGCTCTGTCTTCGGTCGGCCGGCCGCGGCCTTCCGGTGCGGGACCTTGAGGTCGGTGATCAGGAGGTCTTCCTCGAACTGCCGTCCCGATACAAGCAGCCTGCCTTTTCCGTCGATTACCATGCTCTGACCGTCGAAGACCAGCTCATCCTGGCCGCCCACAGCATTCGTGTAAGACACGATGACATTGCTCTCCCTCGCCCGTTCAGCCAGCATCTTCAGACGTTCCTTGCCCTTTCCTTTATGGTAGGGTGAGGCATTGATGTTGATGATCACCTCGGCGCCTGCCAGGGCAAGGGAGCGCGTAGGTCCTTCGCTGAACCAGATGTCCTCGCAGATGTTCACGCCGAGTATTATTCCCCGCAGGGTGATAAGGGGATAGCGGTTCCCGGGGCGGAAATAGCGGTACTCGTCGAAGACGCCGTAGTTCGGCAGCAGGATCTTGTGGTACGTATAGCGGTGCTCACCGTTGTGCAGGATCGCCGCTGCGTTGTACAGCAGGTCCTTCTTGTCGACGAAGCCCACGACCGCGGTGATGCCCCTGGTCGCCCGCTGGATGTCCTTGAGCGTCTTCAGGTTGTCCTGCACGAACTGCGGCTTGAGCAGCAGGTCCTCGGGGGGATAGCCGGTCACGGCGAGCTCGGGGAAGGCAACGATGTCGGCCCCGGCCTTCCGGGCGCGGCCGATCGTGTCAATGATCCGGTCCCGGTTGCCGGCGAGGTCGCCGACCGTGGGATTGATCTGTGCCATGGCAATGCGAAGGATTCTCATATAATCACTCACGGGAAGATGCAATATAATATTATCTCGCAACGAGGCAGAAACAGAAAAAAACAAGTCATTCTCTCGCAAAGACGCAAAGATCGCAAAGAAACCGGATACCGGGCAAAAAAGAACCCTCAAGAGTAAATGCTACATGCCATTCGCGATGCGAGTAATGCCGTTCTTAATCAAGTTCTCATTGAAATTAATGAGCAAGCCGAGTTTCATTTTTGTCAACTTCAAATAGGTCAGAAGCTGCTTCTTGTGAACAGGCAGGATGGTCTCAACGGATTTTAGCTCAAGAATGACCTTGTTTTCAACGATGACATCGGCTTTGAAACCAATATCCAACTTGACTGTCTCATAGATCACCGGAATGCCCGTCTGTCGCAACACAATAAAGCCGAGCTTCTTAAGTTCGTACACAAGTACTTCCTCATAGACCGATTCAAGGAGTCCAGGGCCGAGGATTGTGTGTATCTTTATGCAAAGATCGACAACGATCTTGGCTATTTCGTTTTCAGTCATTATAAGTATAGCCTTCTTTGCGGCCTTTGCGTCTTTGCGAGAGACAGCTGTGCTTTTATTATTTGAGGGTTTTATTTTATTTCTTTGCGAGATAGAGCCTTAGCTTTCGCTTCATCCATAACCGTCTTCAACGGGACTTGCTTATTGTCCGCAAGTTTCTTGCAATCCTCGTATTCCGGCGTTACGGTCAGGACCTCGCCGTTCCGGCTGCTCACCTTGATGCGGACCGTTCCGTAGGCGGTCTCCACCTGCCGGACCTCGCGCTGGAGCTTTTTCCTGCCCGTTTCACCGATACGGACGCCGATGCTGGTCGTCTCCCGGAAGAGCGTGTCCAGCACCGCGTCGCTGTTCTTGCGGTCGCACAGGACGGACAGGAGGATGCCGGGTCTGCCCTTTTTCATGATGATCGGCGTGAGATAGGCGTCCTGCGCACCCTGCGCGAGGAGCTTTTCGATCACGTGGTCGTAGAGCTGGGGATTCATGTCGTCGATGTTCGTCTCGATCAGCGTTGACGTGTCCTCGTCGTAAACGGGGAGGAGTTCCCCGATCATCAAACGGAGCACGTTCGGCTGGCCCGGAATGTCCTTGTTCCCGGCGCCGTGGGCAATCGAGCGGACCTTCATCTGCGGGAGAAGGCCGAAGGAGGACGCGAGCGTGCTGATGAGGGCTGCTCCCGTTGGCGTCGTGAGCTCGAAGGTGATGGACGACGAGTAGAGCGGGATATCCCTGAGCAACTCCGCGGTCGCCGGGGCAGGGACCGGCAGCTTCCCGTGGGCCGTGTGGACCGTGCCGGAACCAACATTCAGCGGAGAGCCGATGATCTCGGTGATGCCGAGGTGCTCGAGGCCGATGACCGAGCCTACGATGTCCACCAGGGCGTCCACGGCCCCGACCTCGTGAAAGTGGACCTTCTCTGGCGTTGTTCCGTGGACCTTCGCCTCGACCTCGGCCAGCCGCTGGAAAATGCTTAGACTCTTCTGCTTGACGGCGAGGGAG
This sequence comes from Nitrospirota bacterium, assembly GCA_013334545.1. GTDB lineage: Bacteria > Nitrospirota > UBA9217 > UBA9217 > UBA9217 > JAAXXJ01. The sequence continues at coordinate 4,353 of JAAXXJ010000258.1, forward strand.
AGGGACGAATCATTGATGATCTTCTGGATGTCCGAGAGATGGCGGGCAGGCTGCTTCTTTTCATCAAGTACAACATGGACCCTCGTGGCGGCAATACCGGATCGTCGGACCTTCTCGCTTGAGAGCGAGTAGCCGGGAAGGTCCAGCTTCGCGAGCTCCGAGCGCAGGACCTCGATGGGCAGGCCCGCGTCCACGAGGGCGCCAAGGGTCATGTCACCGGAGATGCCGGAAAAACAGTCAAAGTAAGCGAGGGTCATAACCACCAAAAAGGTTCAAGGTGTAAGGTTGAAAGTTCAAGCTATGAAACTCAACGGCATTTTCCTTGAACCTTAAATGTGGAGCCTTGGACCG
>JAAXXJ010000259.1 GCA_013334545.1 Nitrospirota bacterium
CTTCTCAAGGACGCGATACAGGATTCCGGCGTTTTTCTTGAAACCAAGCTCCGGCTCTTGGTCCTTCAGGGCACGGAAGGCAAAACCTCCGTTGCCGATCAGGCACAGGCGGCAAAGAGCGATCTGAAAGCGGCGCTGATGGTCCTCCGGGATGCGCTTGCCAGGCCCGGCGTTGCAGATTCTCTGCTGCGAAGCGGAGAGCAACCCGCATCACTGGCCGGCGCCGTCGATAACCTTCTTCGGAACATTGAGGTCCTGCAGCTCCAGTCGCGGCTCAATGATACGCTGCAGGTCTTTGTCCCCTTCGTCTGGCAGGATCTGAAGGAAGGCGAGCTCGTCTTTCGCGAATCAGAGCAGGAGCGCGACGGCGACCGGGCATACTCCTGCACGATGAACCTGGACCTGGAGCGTTCGGGGAAACTGAGCGCCTGGGCGCTGCTGCAGTCCGGGGGCATTCACGTCAATATCGCTGCTGAAAATGCAAAGTTCGTGAACGTGCTCCAGGAGAACGCAGCGCTGCTCAAAACGCAGATCGAAGCAACCGGCCTTCATCTAGGGAGCCTGATGATCCAGCAGCAGGGAGCGGTTCAGTTCACCACCTCGCACGCCAATGGGCTGAATATCCGGGTATGACGGACAAGTCGAACAAGGCTGCGGCATTGAAGTACCGCGCGGGCATGGACAGCGCGCCGACGCTCGTTGCCAAAGGCAGGGGCCTTGTAGCGGACAAGATCATCGCCCTCGCGAAAGAGCAGGGCATCCCGGTCCATGAGGACAGGAACATGGTGGAGATCCTGTCGTCGCTGAGCCTCTATGAAGAGATCCCTCCCGACCTCTACAAAGCGGTGGCCGAGATCCTGGCATTTATCTATAAAATGACCGGCAAGGTCTAAAGAATCATTCACGAACTGCGTTCCCAAGGGACGCGGACTTGATCTCGTGTCTGTCGTGCCCCATTCCTTCAGTGCTGACTTGCCTGCCCCGCAGTCTCCCTGTCCTGCAGATACACGGTGATCGCCGCAAGAACACTGCGCTGGGGACCTTCAGCAATATTTCCAATGGAAATATGCCGTATAACCGGAAAAGCACCTCCAAGCGTATCAGAAGAATGATCTCCTGATATGCCTCGAGCACGATCCCCGTTTTTCTCCCCAGGGTGTGCCGCACGGGTCGCTGGACACCATGCATTACGAGCGAACCTTGATACTGATTGATGACACGTGCAGTAGAGCATGGCATTGAAACCGCAGGTGGCTTCGGCAGCGTTCGGTAGGCGGAGGACAAAAGGCTTGTTCGGATCGATCATACAAAGGAACCGGCAAAAGAGGTGATCAGAACCTATCGATAACCGGAGCGTTCGCTGAACAGATGCACGAACTTTTCGAACATGTCCTGTTGAAAATGGTTGAGTAATCTTTCCTTCATCAGTTTTAGGGCATCAAACGTATTAAGCTTCTGTTTGTAAGGGCGCTCCGAGGTCAGCGCATCATACACATCGGCGAGGCAGCAGATACGTCCATAGGCGTGAATATCATCTCCCTTGAGCATGCGGGGGTAGCCTGTGCCGTCCGCGCGCTCATGGTGCTGCATGACAATGACCTTGCACTCTTCCGTAAGCTGATTCGTCTCCGAAAGGATCATGTAGCCCTGATACGGGTGGGTCCTGATCGTTAGCATCTCTTCGTCGGTCACCTTGCCCGGCTTGTTGATGATAGCCGGGTCGATTCTGACCTTGCCGATATCGTGCAGAAAAAAGCCGGCACCCAATTCATGCATATTGTGGGCATTCGAGCCCTTGAACAACTGTTTTGCCAGCAGAATGGAAAAGACGCCGACGTTGACCGAATGGGTATAGGTATAGAAGTCATAGGACGTGATCTTCAGTAGTTCCTTTGACGTGGCATCGTCCGCAATGATGAGGTCCACAACCTCAGCAATGCCTTTTTTTGCTTCGGCGATGTTCTCGGCCTTGGGATCCTCGAAAAGCCGCTCAATGAGGATGCGGGATGATTCATATACGATCCTGGATTTCCGCTCAAGGGGGAGCGTCTTGTCATGGACCGCATCGCGCAACGCGGGAGGCACCAGCGTCTCCGGGGTCCATGTCTTCGGCGGCGTATTGACGTAGTCCTCAATGCGGGTCAGCTCTGCGTCCCCTCTCTTCGGCGCAAGCCCCTTGGCAGTGTCTATCACGATATCACGGATGCCGCAATCAAGGATCTTGTCGATCTGGTCCCGTGACTTGATCACGAACTCATTGGCAAGAAAGGGGTGCTTGAACCACGATACAGGAAGAACAATGTACATCCCCGGCTGGAGGTCTTTTGCCTTGATCGTTTCTTGCATAGGTTTTTATAAAGTATAGCAGATCTCCAAGTCGATTTGTGGATAAGGGACAGCGAAGAGTGTCAAGCCCGTTCTTAGCTGAAATTCGGTAGCAGCTCCTTGATGACTGCTTCAGGCAACCGCTGCCTCCTTTCCATTATTCTGTCCCATCGCTTGCCGCACCTCACGTTCTAAAGCAGCCCTGAGCATTGGAAGATGACGATATCCGCTGACCCGGTTCAATCGCGGTTCAATGTCCAATAACGCCGTCGCCACCCAGCGCTGCTGCTGATTGCTGTTCCTCCAGCGGTCCACCTTGTCGGTCCGCTGGCCGATCAGAGCATTGACGGACTCGATCATGTTCGCCGCGGAGAAGCTCTTCCGAAGCTCCTTGGCGAGGCCCAAGCGATGAAGGGTGAGAGTCTCCTCAAAGCCCTCTTCCAGGCTGGTCACAGCCGACTCGTTGATCAGCCGAAGCTCTTTCTTGATCGTCTGAAGGGCCGCATTGGCCTCTCCGTGGCCGTCCTTCGCATAAGCCCGGCGCATCTTGTCCCGGAATGCCGGCTGCAGATCGGTCCGGAGGTAATCCACGATGTTCTCGCGCTTGTGCCACTGGCGCCGCTGAACGACCCCATGGGCCCCGAAGACCTCATGGACGGCTTTCCGGAATCCCTTTGCCCCGTCGATGATGCAGAGCAGGCCGTTATCGTACCTAAGCCCACGCTCGATCAGCCCGTTCAGGAAGTCCTTGGTGACCCTGGCGTTCTCCGCGCCGCTCTGAACGAATCCCAGCGGGATATTCTCGCCGCCGATGGTCACGCCAAGGGCCATGATGAGCTCGTCGTCCCCGAAAACCTTCCCATCCATGACCAGGGCAACGAAATCATAGCCTTCCAGTGACCGCTCCTGGAGCTCCCGAAGCTTCTCCAGCGTTGCCCGGATGAACTTCCGCGATGCCGTCGAGGAGCTTAAAGAGAACGCCTGGGGGATCAGTTCGGCACATTCGCGGTAGTTCTTGCAGCTAATCCCGTACAGGACCCGCTTGAGGACCTTATCATCCACCTTCGCGGACTGCTGATGAAGCCGCGCATAGGTCGGATTCGGCGCCTCTTTCTTTCTGACCGTGTCCCGCACCCGGTTATAGCGGATCGGGATCTGGTCATGAAGGTGGATCGATCCCGGCTGGCTGCACTATCGGTAATAACCGGGCTGTCCATTGCGCTTATGCCAGTCGCCTGCCAGCCGGGGGAAATCCTTCTCAATCTCATCCAATGCGTGAATCAGTGCCAGAGGTCCATCTTCTGGATCGCGGCCACCTTGGCGTCAATGCTGAGTGCCCCATACTCCTGGAGCGTCTTTATCGCTGCTCCGTCGGTTTTTTTGACCTTGCCATTCCTCTTGATCTGGATTATTCTTCCCATAATGGCTCCTCCTTGGTAATGGTTTTGTCCTCGCAGAACCAAACGTTACCATTGTAGGAGCAGCTACTCTGAATTTCAACTAACGATTACACCCAGCCCAATCAAGGATTGTGTTTTTCTGCCTGTTCCTACTGGCAGTCCTTGGGGTCAGGGGTTCGATCCCCCTCAGCTCCACCAAAAACAACAAACGGGTAGACCGAAAGGTCGGCCCTTTTTGTTTTTGGAAGAATCGGGGATCGAACGAGAGGGTCTGGGAGAGAGGATCTCCCAGGCTTTGGGGGTCACAGGCCGGTTTCATCAGCCGCCACAGGGGGCTAGCCCCCTGTGGACACGAGCATGCGAGTGTTGAGATTCCCCCTCAGCTCCACCAAGAATTCAAAGGGTTGGTTTGAGGTCCTCACGCAACCTGCTTCGAAATGTCCTCACTTTTTCTTTTTTCATGCGCCACCTCCTGCTGGATATCTTTGCATCCAGTCTGCCATGCGTCTTTCTGACAGCTCAATGTCCTTTTCTTTCAATTGCTGCGTCTTCTTGGAAAAGGTATGAACCAGAATAATCTAATCGCGAACGTGAAAGAAGTAAAGGACACGATATTGATTCGAGGTATAGTGAATTCTCAATTCCCTGATTTTTCCTCTGACCACATCCGCATAGGGCCGTTTGAGGTTAGGCCCCTGTTCTTCGAGCAGCGACAGATGCGCAGCGACCTTCGCCCGGGACTTCTTAATCCAGACCGTCGAGTAACTCATCCAGGGGAGAATCGCCTCTTTCTGTCATGTACAAGACAAGATTGTACAATCAACCCTCCGACTCGCAATCACTTTATACATCATTTCATTGCTGTCCGGTTAAAATAGCGCCCCCTGGATGGGCTCATCTGGAACGAATCGTAGCCGTTCAGGTTTCAGCGTAAGAATATCGATCAGGTTCTTTCGTTCAAAGAGCATCTCCCGTA
>JAAXXJ010000018.1 GCA_013334545.1 Nitrospirota bacterium
ACGCGGCCGCTTCTCGACCCCGCTCCCGGCGGGGGCGACCGGCTTTCGCAGCTGTTGAAAACGAGAACGGCTCATTACGATTCCTTCGACCGGCGGTTGGATGTTTCCAGCGACGATCTGGAGACGAAGAGCGTCCGCGTGGGCGATCACATCAGGATCACGTTCGACGTGCCGACCTCGCTCGGGGTCACCGAGGTGGATTGGGTCCTGGCCGGGCCCTCCGGAGCGCTGCTCGAGCGGGAGCTGGTCGCCCGCATGAACAGCCAAGGGCTCTCTGCGGCAGTGCTGGAATCCGATGCCCTGAGGAAGATCCTGACCCCGGAGCCTACCTTTGGCAGCAACGAACGGGATCATTTCTACCTTCAGATGGCACAGCTCGGAGCAATGCTGACCCGCCAGGGCATCCCGGTCATTTTCGACGCAACTGCCAACCGGCGCGCATACCGTGATCATGCCCGCTCCTTGATACCCCGTTTCGTCGAGGTCTTCGTCAACTGCACCTTGGACATTTGCAGGGAACGGGACCCCAAAGGCCTCTATGCAGCTGCTGCGCGGGGTGCTGCCTCGAACGTACCTGGCATGCAGGCAGTGTATGAACCTCCGCTGGCACCTGAAGTGACCGTGGACTGCCGCGAGACCCCTCCCATCAGCGCGGAAACGATCTTCACTCGGATCATGGCCCTTCACTACATATAAACAGATTTTTCCATCCTATTAACGAAACTCATTTGACCGTTCTACACCCTTCCGATACAATGTTCTGCAATTATGGGTAAAAAAGTGACCTACGAGCGGTGGATTAACCTGTTTCTTCCTGATGGTTGGAATGAGCGAGAAGAAATGGGTTTCGTGCTGTTGGAAAAAGAGAACTGGCCGGGCATGGTCCAACTGACCTTCATCGAGCGGGAGGAGGTCAAGACGCCTCCTTCCGAGGCGGCAAAGATCTATCTGGAGGACACCCTGGAGGAGCGTGACGTGCCCTTTCCCCGGGAGGCTGTCCGCACGGAGAACCGAGCAGATGCCGGTGTTGCGGTCATCGACTACACCGACACGATCAGCAAGGACCCCGCCCATTGGCGCATTTGGTTCCTGGTTGACAAGACTCGCGCCATCATGGCCGCATATATCTGCGACCCAGCATATGATGGCCAGCAGATCGATGAGGCCTCACGGATCATCGCGGATCTGGAATTCATCCCGAGCACGAACGATTAGCACCACACACCAGAAAAAACAACAAAAGGGGGAAGGAGCGCTGGCTCCTTCCCCCCTTTCTTCAATTCTGCTCCTTTCGCGTTCTACACGTATTCTTTCAATTGCCTGCTCCGTGCAGGATGACGGAGTTTTTTCAGCGCCTTAATCTCAATCTGGCGGATCCGTTCCCTCGTCAAATTGAAGTACTTACCCACTTCTTCCAGCGTGTGCTCGCTGTTCACACCGATGCCGAACCGCATACGGATGATCTTCTCTTCCCGTTCAGTGAGCGAGGACAGCACCTGTTCGATGCGGTATGAGGCCTCGCTGTTCTCAAGGGTCTTGAACGGCGATGCGGCTTTTTCATCGATGATCACATCTTTCAGTTCCTTCTCCTCGGACAGGATCGGCGTCTCCAACGACACCGGCTCCTGGATCGCACGAAGGATCTCGTTCACCCTCACGACGGACAGTCCCATGAGCTTTGCCACTTCCTCTGAAGACGGCTCACGCCCTTTCTCCCGCATGAACTTTGCGTAGATACGACTAATTCGCGTGCTTTCCTCGATGAGATGTACCGGGAGGCGGATGGTCCTTGCCTGGTCGAGGATCGCACGGGTGATGCGCTGCCTGATCCACCACGTAGAATAGGTGCTGAACTTGGTGCCCTTCCCCGACTCGTACCGGTCGGCGGCCTTCATCAGACCGATGTTACCCTCCTGGACCAGGTCCAGCAGCGTCAATCCACGGTTCACGTATTTTTTCGCGATCGACACGACCAGTCTCAGGTTCGCCGTGATAAGCTCGTCCTTCGCGACCTTTACCCTTTCCTCTTCTTTCTCGATTCGTCCGACCAGGTCCTTCAGGACCTGCTCATCAAAACCGAGCTTCAGGGCCTCAGCACAGTTTCCACGCTCGCATTGCTTTCCCAGGAACAGGATGCGCTTGATGATCTTTTCCACCTCCCGGAATGATAAGCTCATCTCGCGCATTGTCGCGTTGACACGTTCGAGATCATTCCGTGCAAGCTGCCGCTTCAGCCTACTGTAGAGACGCATGAACTCCGCCTCGTAGCTATCGCTCCACTCGCCGGGGAAACGCAGGACATCCTGGGCCTTCACCAGGCCCTGCTTGATGTTCTGGCCCAGTGCCAGGATGCGCGGTATGGCCAGCGGAGAACTGAACGCAATCTCCTTGAGTGCGGCCTTCCCTCCCTCCAGCATCCGAACGAAATGCTGTTCCTCGTCGATCTTGAGCATGGGATATTTTCCCACCGACTTCAGATAGGTATCGACAAGGTCTGCACCGCCCACTTCTTCAACTGCCTCCTGGATCTCGGCTATTGCGGGCTCCTCGACCTCATCTTCCTCGATCAGTTCGTCGGCCATGTCCTCGACCAGCCCTTCAGGGATACCCTCAGGGTATGCGTTACTGCTCTTTTCTTCTGTTATCGATGTCTTGGTCATGGTAAATGCCTTTCTCACTCTTTTGTTTAATTATAGCAAAAACGTCAAATGCGTCAAACAATTAATTCCCTATCCTCTCGCATGAATTATGCAGATTGATAATCCAAACTCTCCTTTTTTGAGACACCCAAAAACATAGCCGGTTGATTTAAATGGGACTTATTCTATCCTTAATAGAATGCGCTTGCAAGCCCTTTTTTGGTCTGCTCATACTCATCGCCATGCACAATCTTCCGTCATCACCTGACCGGTTGCTCGTCTACCTTTTCGGTGCAAGCGGGTTAGCGGGAATTGCGCTGGGCACGGCCTCAAAGGTACCTTCCACAGCATGCTTGGTGTAATGATCATATCCCTGAGGCTGTAACCTGGCTATCGGTTCTTCGTTATGATGAAATCGTACTGAGGCAAGACCGATGAACATCATCGAGAAAGGCAGGCAGGGGATCAGGAAGATACTGAGAAGAATATCTTGCGCTTCTGCTCTTACTGAAGGACCGCAAAGGGTATTGGCATGCATAGCTCGCCATCCTGCTTTCGTTGGCGTACATCGCCTCTCAGATCGGCCTGATCCCTGACGGGGTGATGTTCTTCGGGCAGATCGATGGCCTGATCGTCGTCGGATTCAGCTATGCTCTGCGAAAGACTACCGTCGATCCCGTCGTGCTTGAGGAATGCCGCGAACAGCACGGGCGCTTCTATCCGAGCGGGGGGGCGAATCGTATGAAATTCTCCGCGGCTTTCTCGGCGATCTGGGTATTCTTGTTGACCGCCCTGGTCGTCTATCTTTTGAAAAAGACCCGCATCACAGCACCCTCCAGCTCTACCCCCTGCTTCTCCGATCAGCTGCCGCTCACCGGACCACGATCCTCGACCTTCCGGGCATCCCGGCAACGGTCTACCTCAGCCCCCTGCTGCCCGGCTTCACCGGAGCGCTTCCGGCCTTGCACATCGGGCAGGACTCAACAGCATAGCTTGGCACGTCAAGGGTGACCAGCGATCGGTAGGGCACGCCGAGGTCAGCTTTTCCTCCTGAGCGGTCCACGAGGCAGGCAGCGGCGATGACCGTGCCACCTGCCTTCTTCACGACCTCGATGGTCTCCCGCGTCGATTTCCCCGTCGTGATCACGTCCTCGACAACGAGCACCCGCTCGCCGGGTTTTATGGTGAATCCCCGGCGGAGCGTGAGTTCCCCGTTCACCCGCTCAGCGAACAGCGCTCGGACTCCAAGAGCTCTGGCGGTCTCGTGCGAAACGAAGACGCCGCCCAATGCCGGAGCGATGACCGCCTCGATCCTTTGGTCCTTGAAGTGCGCTGCCAGCTCAGCGCATAGTTTCGTTGCGATGTCCGGCTGCTGCAATACCAGCGCAGACTGCAGATACCGGTCGCTATGCAGTCCCGAAGAAAGCAGAAAATGCCCGGAAAGCAGCGCCCCGGTCCTCCGATAGATGTCAAGCACCTCTTCCTGATTCACGATGGGACCCTCCTGCACGTTTTATCGCGTGCCTATCGCTTCAGCTCAGCAAGCATGCTGCTCGATTTCCCCGACGATCTTTTCGACAGCCGCCTGTCTATCAGCAGCCTTGAGCACCGGCCTCCCGATGACGATGTAATCAGCACCGCATGATGTCGCCTCTCCCGGCGTCATGACCCGCTTCTGATCGTCCTTCCCGGCCCATGTGGGTCGCACTCCGGGCGTAAGGATCACAAAGCTCCCGCGTACGGATTTCCGCAGCATCTTGATCTCCTGGGGGGATGCAACTACGCCGCTCATGCCTGCCCGCTGTGCGAGCTTCGCCAGGTGCGACACCTCCCTGCGGAGCGATCGGTTGATCTTGAGGTCCCGACGGAGAGCCAGATCGTCCATGCTTGTCAAAATAGTGACCGCAAGCACCAGCGGCCGCTGCAGGCCCTGCTTATCAGCTGTTTCGCGCGCTGCCCCGGCCGCAGCCTTCATCATGTCCATCCCACCCAAGGCATGAACATTGAAGATGCTGACGCCGAGCTTGACCGCCTCAGCTGACGCCGTTGCAACCGTATTGGGGATGTCGTGATATTTAAGGTCCAGGAAAACCCGGACGCCCTTCTCAATGATCCGGCGTACGATGTCCGGCCCATAGGCCGTGAAAAGCTGGTGGCCGACCTTGAACATGCCGACAACGCCACGCAGCTCTTCCACAAGCGCCAGCGCCTCACGATCGCTCTCAAGGTCCAAGGCGATGATGAGACGGTCTTTTGGTGCTATCGAAATAGTCATGGGTTTGGAATAAAGCCGCTAAAGAGAAGAGGATGTGGCCATAACGACCGTGCAGGAACAGTGCAGTACATTCGTTCGGACCTGCCGTCTTCCCGGAACATCCGGTGCGATCAATAGATCCTGAGCAGGCTGAGAAGCCGGTCTTTGAACAGTTCGGCCAGGAGTTGAAGTTTCTCCCCGCGAAGAAACTGATCGGCATTGTTCGAAAACAGCACCCAGACCTCCGGAGGGAATTCCTTATCCTCCCGGGACATTTCAACATGAAGCGTAACCTTTGGGAGTGCACGCACCGTGATCGCTAGATCGCTCCCGATAATGCTCGGCGACAGGAACCCGTCGAAGAGCGGCAGCAAGGTATTGGCTCGGCCAATGATCTCCGAGACATGCTGCATGAGAGGAAGCTCCACCCGCTTGTGAAAGTCCGTTACGGAAAGATCAGTGAGCTCCTTCAGCGCGCGCCAGGGCAATTCTATACATTCGTTCCCGGTCGATGACAGATAATCGAGGATGACCGCCTCATGGGTATCAGGTGCTTTTTGTCCGCGGAGGGTGATGCCGGTGCGGTTAATGACATACTCCTGTCCGAGCATGGCGAGGAGAAGTGCGTCATCCACATCGTTGTACAGGGCATTGATGCGTTCAGCGAGTGCGGGAAATGAGATATGCTCCAGCGCCTTCTTCATCGTCGTGGGCCCGATGCAGGTGCATCGGCGCGGTGCTTCATTTCCCCTGTTTCATCTGATCGATGACTTCCCGGAGCAACTCTTCCATGTTAATCTGGAGCGGAATAACCTCGGCGGGCATGCGCTCTTCGAAGTGATAGGACCCCTCGGTCATCAGGAACAGATGATGGATGATCCTCCGCACCTGAAGCTTCAACCCGCTGAAGAGGTCCTTTGGCGTGACAAAGCTGTTCTCAACAAAGATCGCACCGATCTTCTTAAGCCCGACACTCTTCTGGTGAAGGGAGAGCGCCTGTTCAAGCTGGCTCCTGGTGATCTTCCCAGCCTCGACCATAACCTCGCCCAGACGATCCCGTTCGTCCTTCGAGGTGGCGAAGATGATCTGGCCATTTTTCACATGGATGGACCGCTCGGCACTGCCGGACCCGCAGGTCAGCGTTCCCGTCGCCTTTTGCTGGTGCAGGACAGCAAGAACGTCCGAGAATGGTGTTTCGATCAGATTGCCCGAGAGTGATAGCGCCATAGGATCCACTAACGAGAGCGATGCCCAATGATGAGTGGTCACTCCCGAGCGTGCAGGGGAGGACCAGATACGGGACAGCAGATCTAACGGGAGAAGATCAATATTCGAACCGGATGCCGATCCCCCCTAGTGTATGGCTGCCGGTCTTCAACTCGGCGTAGAACATGGTCTTCTGCGCCACTCTCCACTCCGCGCCGCCGAACACATAATAGTACGTCTCATTCTTCGGGAAATAGGACCCATAGAGAGCCGACAGTTGGAGTCCACCGTATGGCGTGACCTTATAACCCCGTTCAGTGAGCGGGTACGATCTACTGAAGATCGTCGAGAACGTGACCTCGCTGATGTTATTGCCGCTGATGACGTCGGTAGTGAATCCCAGGTCGACGGCCATGTCCACGGGAACCCCTTCGGTCTGTTTGACGAGCTGGTACTTGACGTCAGCTCCACCCATGAACCCAACTTTGTTGTCAGGTCCGACATCAGCGGTCGTGGCGCCGAACATGACGCCGACCTCCGCGAGACCGCCCAGGCCGAAGCGGAACGCGGGATAGAAGCTTCGGTAATTCTCTCCGAGCGTGAAATGCACCCCTGCCTGTGTAAGTCCTGCATCGAGACTTTCGGCGGTCGTGAACACGTTCTGGGTCAGCGTCTCGAAGCTGTCAGCGCGCGCCATGCCGGCTGCCAGCACCAGCAGAACGAACAACCCCAGCGTCATGATACGCAGCATACGCCCTTCCTTCATTTATTACCTCTCAACACTTTTTTGCGAGTGGAACTATAGCACGGACCATCATGATTGACAAGAGAAAAGATGGCGGGTTTCGCAGTGTTGACATGCCATCGACGTTATGCAGGGGGGAAGGGTGTTCGCAGTGCAGCAGGTAGTGCTGCGGACAGGGAAAGCCCTCGGCGTCAGACATCCGCTCATCCGCCCTTGTCGAGCTCGATGTTCCAGTAGAGATAATCTCGCCAGCTCATGGGCGCGTTCCTGATACCGAGACGGAGTGTGACGACGGGCATCCATTTCGGCTTGGCTGGATGCCGGATCAGACGCATCCTGGCCTCCTGCGGGGTCCTACCTCCCTTTCGGTTGTTACAGGTAAGACAGGCGGTAACGATGTTCTCCCACGTTGCCTGTCCTCCCTGCACTTGTGGGATAACGTGATCGAAGGTCAGGTCTTCCGCGGGATGCCGGTTGCCGCAGTACTGGCAGGTATATTTGTCCCGCTGGTAGATGTTGGCGCGGGAGAAACGGACCTCCCGGCTCGCGCGCTTGATCTTGACCAGTTTAAGGAGACGGAGGATGGAGGGAAGCCGGAAGGTCACTGATACGCCCCTCACTTCGCGGTCGTAGAAGTCAATGACCTCTACTTTACCCTGCGTTAGGAGGGTGATGGCCCGCTGCCAGGAGATTATCTTGAGCGGTTCGAACGTTGAGTTCAGGAGAAGTGTCCGTTCCATGACAACTCTGCCCTCCCTGAACGACCGGGGGTACGTATCGGGCCGGGGTTGAGCCGGTCCGGGAAAACAGACAGAAAAGCCCGTAATTCAGGCATAAAAATACCGAAAAAGACCGGATTTGTCAATAGGGTTCGCTCACGGTATAATAAGTCCATGCTCGAGCCCGAAGGCAAAAGGATCGAATTGGCCGCATCGGCACAGGAGAACTACCTTACGCCCCTGGTCCATGACCCTTCACCGAAGGTCATCATGGCGATGCTCGGCAATCGGAACATCACTGAAGAGCACATCCTGGTTCTTGCGAACCGAAAGAACCTCCCTCCGGAGGTCCTGAACGCGATCTTCAGGGACAAACGGTGGAGCGAGAGCTATCCCGTGCGGCTGGCCCTGGCGAAGAATCCGAAAACACCGCTCTTCACGGCGCTCTCCATCGCCCGGTTCCTCCGCCTCTTCGACATCGCGGAGCTTGCCCGGAACCATTTCATCCCGGTCATCTATCGCAGAAAGCTGGAGGCAATCGTCATTGAAAAGATCCCCTCCCTCGCGCTGGGCGTTAAGAAGACCCTGGCCAGGGTCGCTGGGGGGGATATCCTGCTCGCATTGATCAAGGACGGATACCCGGACGTGGTGAAGAACTGCCTGGAGAACCCCCACCTTGTGGAAGCCCACCTCTACAAGATCATTGGCCACAAGACGACCACCCCCGGGACCATCCGGACCATCGCCGAGGACCGGAACTGGTCCTGCCGCTACCATGTCAAGTTCGCCTTGATCCGCAATGCACACACACCCCTTGCCCGGACCGTCCTTTTCCTGCCGGACCTTAAGCTCCTCGATCTGAAAGAGCTTTACCGCGACCCATTGCTGCCGCATGAAGTGCGGCCCTTCATCCACCGCGAACTGGTGGAACGCGGTGAGGACCCTGAGCACCTCGGTCGGGATGAAGCTGAACATATCTTCGAGATCGAGGAGAGCGACCTCGCGGACATTGAGAGGGAAATGCAGCGGTATGAGAACGGTAAAGCCCGGCCCGAGGGGCCGGTGCATCCGGACAGCGACAAGGAAGGGCCTGAGGGACCTTGATCACGTCTGCCCGGGGCGCCGCGGGCCAGGTGATTGTCGGAGAAATCTGAGAAGCCACCCCTGCCCCACCGTTATGGCGCCCTGGGGGCAGAACTCCTGACAGCAGAAACAGCGTATACACCTGCGGTAATCGATACGAAGCTTCCCGCCACCGGCGATCGCCTGCCGGGGACAGTCGTTCTGACATATCCCGCATTGAACGCATTTATGCTGATCGATAACCGGCCGCGTCGTCAGCGCGTCCTTGAACCCTGTGCGCGCCCACTCCGGGAGCCGCCACTCGGTGTGCTCCCGCGGAGGAAGCTTGAAGTTCGGGACCACAACGCCAGCCAGGTCATCCCCGAGGACCTGGATATTTTCCTGGCTCGATGTTCCGATCCCGGCCGTTGAAGCAGCCCTGATCACGGGAAGGTCCTCCGGGGGGAGTCCAATGACCAACCCGGATACCACGTCGAGGGCAACGGGGTCCTGTCCCGCAAGGACAACGCCGATTCTGCTCGGTTCGCCGCTTCCCGGCCCGTTCCCTTCCATTCCCACAATGGCATCCATGACCGTGAGCCGGGGCTTGAGCAGTGACGATAGTTCGACCAGCATGAGGGTGAATGAACCGTGGTCCACACCGGTGTTGAAGTGCCATTGAACCTTTCTTTTTCCCGGCACACACCCGAAGAGGTTCTTGACGGCTCCGGTAAGGACCATCATACCATGGGTCTTCAGCTTAGGGAGATTGATGATCGCATCTGCTTCGATGGCCGTGCGGGCGATCTCGAAGCGCTGGAACCTGCCCCGCCCCTTGACGGAAACCGCTTCGTCGAACTCGGCGAGGGATGCACCCTCCTGTTCGATGACAGCAAGGACGCCGGACCTCTCGGCGACCGCGCGAAGATCACCGATGCCGGGGCTGTCCCCCACAAGAGCGAGCGCCCCTGCCTGATGGACAAGACGTATCACCGATCGTACGATCTCGGGGTGTGTCGTGACCGCGTCTGAGGGAGGCCGGCCCTTCAGGAGATTGGGCTTGATCAGCACCCGTTCGCCAGGCCTGATGAACGATCCCATCCCGCCCAGCAGGTCAACGGACCGTCTGACCGCGGATTGGACCTTGTCAGGATCATAATCGTCGCACCTGACGAGAGATACCTGTGTCCTCACTTGGAGATCCTTTCCTCTGATGGGCCTTTCCGTATTGCATTACGAACCGCGCTGGACCGCGTGAATCACGTCCAGCATCTGATCATGGATCATGCCATTGCTGGCTATGATCTCCTTGTCATGGATGCTGAAGCGGGTTCCGGAGAAATCCGAGACCTTCCCTCCAGCCTCTTGTACGATAAGGCTGCCTGCCGCCACATCCCATGGATGGAGTTTCAGTTCCCAGTAGCCATCCAGCCTTCCTGCGGCAAGGTTGCACAGATCGAGCGATGCAGCACCGCTGCGGCGCACCTCCTGGGATACCATGATGAGAGCATTGAAGAAGTTGAGGTTATTCTCTCTGCTCACGACCCGGTCATAGGGAAAGCCTGTAGCGAGCAGGCTCTTGATAAGGACATCGCTCCGCGATACGGCGATTGGCTGGCTGTTGAGGAAGGAACCGGACCCTTGGACGGCGGAGAACAGCTCGTCCCGCATGGGGTCGTAGACAACGCCTAGCAAGATTTCTCCATTGCGTTCAAGTCCTAGGGAGACCGAAAAGCTCGGATAGCCGTGCGCGTAGTTCGTCGTTCCGTCAAGCGGATCGATAACCCAAAGGAAGCCGGAATTACTCTCCACCCTGGACCCTTCTTCTGCGAGGATTCCGTGTCCGGGAAATGCCTTGAGGATCGTCGAGACAACGGTCTTTTCCGAGAGCCGGTCCATCTCCGTGACCATGTTGATCTCGCCCTTGTAGAAGATGTCACGGGTTCCGTTCACGTTGTCCTTCAACATCCTGCCTGCTCTCAGAGCGGCAGCTTTTGCGACCTCAAGGTACGTCCGCATGCATCCTCCCTAACGTTCGGTCCCATTTTACCACGTCCTTATTCCATGAGCCCTTTCACCGCTGATACCGCAATGTCTGCGCAGAAATTGCCTCGCAAAAAAAAAGCAGGGCATAAATGCCCTGCTTACTATCGTTGATAAAGCGTTAAATGATTATGCGGATGACGCCTTTCATTGGACCGCAGACATTACTGGACGACCCTGTTCATCTCAACACCGAGGTGGTCTGCGAGAAGCTTCACGGTCCTCGGTTTCATCGTGATCCCTTTGAGCGTCCTTGAAACGGTCACCTTGTGGATGCCAAGCTTATCGGCAATCTCCGTGTAGCTTAAACCTTTTTCCAACCGCTTTTTTTCCAACACTTCGATATTATACATTGGCTACCTCGCTTTCAAGAAGCATTGCGCCATAAAGCCCTGAAATGAAATAATCTATAATTGCGGTTATTATTATAGCACAGGAACTTGCAAGAACAAGCATAAACAAAGATATATTTTGCAACATTTTGATACTGCATTTTTATAAATAAAACAAATACTATCCTTAATTTAACGATACTGTTACGATATTTTACATTTTAAGAGTTTCTGATTGTCTGCTATTTTGCTATCCATCGATGGGGCCGATGACAGGTTATGCATTTTTTTTCCGTGAGATGTACACTCCTGGCATTCAGGACCTCCCGTGTATGGCACCGAAGGCAGTCGCCGTCTATAGGTTTGATGCGGATATGCGGTTTATGGCATTCATAACAATTGAGCCGAGCCATGGGAACCTTAGGTGGGAATGAGGTCCCGGATGAAGAACGGTGGCAATTCAGGCATCGCTCGCGGTCAGGAATGAACCCGCCGGGCCTTTTCGGTGAAAAAGGATGGCACATCATGCAGGACGCATCTTCCATCCCAATTCCGTGGATCTTCCAGTCCGTATGGCATCGCAGACACGCGTCCTTCTCAGGGCGGAATGAATGAACCGTTCGCTGGTGGCAGTCCTTGCAGGCGAGTTTCTCGACATTGATGTGACGGGCATGTCCCGTTGACTTGTTCACTGAGATGGCACCTTGTGCGACGTTGTCCCAATGGCACTTCACGCAGGTCTTCCAGGGGGTCGCTTCGCCGTGAGGTTCGGGAGTCTTCCTGTCGGTGGTGAAGACGAACTTGACCAGCAGCCGGTTCTGTTCAACGATGCCAAGCTGGTGGCACTCCTGGCAAACGATATGACGGTGCCCGGACAGTTTCCAGGCGGTGTGCGCCTCTTCCATCAGGTGACAGCTGCCGCAGAATTCAGGATTCTTCTGAATATACGTATAGTAACGGATAGCAAGGACAATGCCGAGGATGCAGATAATGAGCAGGATCGAGACCAGAATGGTCTTTTCGCGGGGACTGAGTCCGCGGTCGAGCTTATCGAACAGGTTTTCGAGGAATTTGATCATCCTGAATGAACAATATAAACTAAGGACGACTGCCTGCCAGGTCCTACTTGATCAGGTGCTCAGCGATCTGCACTGCGTTCAGCGCAGCGCCTTTCCTGAGATTGTCTGATACGATCCAGATGTTCAGACCGTTCGGAACGGTCTCATCCTCCCGTATCCTCCCTACATATACTTCATCCTTCCCGGAAACATCCAGCTGGAGAGGATAGAGGTTACGGGACGGGTCATCGTACACGATGACACCAGGGAACTTGGAGAGCACTGCCCTGGCCTCGTTCGCACCAAGCTTTGTGCCGGTCTCGATATTGACGGACTCCGCATGGCATCGGAACACGGGAACGCGGACCGCGGTGGCGGTCAGCCTGATGGTGTCGTCCTCCATAATCTTCCGTGTCTCATTCACCATCTTCATCTCTTCCCTGGTGTAACCGTTCTCGAGGAAGCCGTCGATGTGCGGCAGGCAGTTGAACGCTATCTGGTGCGGATAGACCTTCGTCTCGATATCCTTGAAGTTAAGGAGCGCCACGGTCTGGCTCGCGAGCTCGTCAATGGCCTCTTTCCCCGTTCCCGACACGGACTGGAACGTCGTGACCACGACCCGCTTGACCTTCGCCGCATCGTGGATCGGCTTGAGCGCCATGAGCAGGCCGATGGTCGAACAGTTCGGGTTTGCAATGATGCCGGCGTGCTTCTCCAGGGAATGGGCATTGATCTCGGGGACCACCAGCGGCACCTGCGGGTCCATCCGGAATGCGCTGGAATTGTCGATCACCACTGCACCGGCTGCAACAGCAACGGGAGCGAACTTAAGGCTACGCTCGCTCCCTGCTGAGAACAAGGCGATATCCACGCCTTTGAACGAGTCTTTCGCGAGCTTCCTGGCGGGAAGGTTCTTGCCGCGGAACTCGATCCGCTCACCTTCCGAACGTTCCGATGCGAGCAGGACCAGATCGGATATCGGGAAGTTCCGTTCGTCGAGGATGGACACCATCTCCCGACCTACGGCCCCGGTCGCCCCGACAACGGCAACGACATATTTGTTTTTTTTCTCGAGCATTGAGCGCTACTTTTCCACAACGATCCGGAGCATTCTCCGGAGAGGCTCAGCAGCACCCCACAGGAGCTGATCACCGCAGGTGAAAGCGTTCAGGAACGTCGGCCCCATGTTCATCTTGCGCAAGCGTCCGATCGGCACGGTGAGGGTGCCGGCAATCGCAGCAGGGGTGAGCTCCTTAACGGTGATCTCCCGCACGTTCGGCACGACCTTCACCCACTTGTTGTGCTTCGCGATCATGTCCGTGATCTCGTTCAACGGCACATCCTTCTTCATCTTGATCGTCAGCGCCTGGCTGTGGCAACGCATGGCGCCGACGCGCACACAGGTGCCATCGATCGGAACAGGATTGTGCTCCCGGCCCAGGATCTTGTTCGTCTCCGCCTGGCCCTTCCATTCTTCCTTGCTCTGGCCGTTCTCAAGCTGTTTGTCGATCCACGGGATTACAGAACAAGCCAGCGGAACACCGAAGAACTCCTTCGGATATGCATCGGAACGCACATGCTCGGACACCTTCCGGTCGATGTCGAGAATAGCGCCTGCGGGGTCATCAAGAAGCGTCTTGACCGAAGCATAGGCCGACCCCATCTGCTTCAGCAGTTCACGCATATTGTTCGCGCCCGCGCCGGAAGCGGCCTGGTAGGTCATGGCGCTCATCCATTCGACGAGGTCCCGCTCGTACAGACCGCCCAGCGCCATTAGCATGAGCGATACCGTGCAGTTGCCGCCGATGTAGTTCTTGATGCCTTTGGCAAGACCGTCCTTGATCACCTTCATGTTGACCGGATCAAGGATGATGATGGAATCGTTCGTCATGCGAAGCGTGGACGCCGCGTCGATCCAGTAACCCTTCCAGCCTGCCTCACGGAGTTTGGGATACACTTCCATTGTATAGTCGCCGCCCTGGCAGGAAATGATCGTGTCCAGTTTCTTCAGCTCGTCGATGCTCTTCGCGTCTTTGAGCGCAGGAACGTCTTTGCCGATGCTCGGTCCCTTGCCGCCAACATTCGACGTCGTGAAGAAGATCGGATCGATATGGCTGAAGTCCTTTTCCTCGTTCATGCGGCCCATGAGCACCGACCCCACCATGCCGCGCCAACCGATAAAACCGACTCGCATCATCATTGTATTGCTCCTGCTTATTATTGGTTAACTTGGAACCATGAACTTCGACCGTTGACCTATCTTATACCAGCCCTGCCACCATGTCCCCCACTTCCGTTGTGGACATACCCATCTTGCCTGCTGCCTGGCTCTTCATCTTCTTCATGGTCGCGATCATGGCGCTTTCTACGGCCCGGGAGGATTTTGTCTCTCCGAGCGAATCAAGCATCATCATGGCTGCGCCGATGGCTGCCATCGGGTTAATGACATTCTGGCCGGCATACTTTGGCGCACTGCCGCCCATGGGCTCGAACATGGAAACGCCCTCGGGGTTGATGTTCCCGCCGGAAGCAACGCCGAGACCTCCCTGGATCATGGCGCCCAGGTCCGTGATGATGTCGCCGAAGAGATTTTCGGTCACAGCCACATCGAACCATTCGGGGTTCTTCACGAACCACATATTCGCGGCGTCAACGTGGTTATAGTCGCGCTTGAGCTCGGGATACTGCTTCGCACCCATTTCTTCGAAGGCGCGGAACCAGAGGTCGCCGCAATGGGTCAGCACGTTACGCTTGTGGATGAGCGTGATCGGCTTGGCAGCGTATTTTGGATTCTGCGCATTTCGCTTTTTCTTGAGCTCGAAGGCATACGTGAGGCACCGGTCCACGGTGCGTCGGTCATAGACCATGAGCTGCGTAGCGATCTCGTCCGCAGTTCCTACACGTGTCGCGCCGCCATGGCCTGTGTAGATGCCGCCGGTGTTCTCCCGGATCACGACGAAGTCGATATGCTCAGGCCCCTTGTCCTTGAGAGGCGTCTCCACGTTCGGATAGAGCTTCACCGGCCGTAGATTGATGTACTGGTCCAGGGCAAAGCGGATCTTGAGCAGAATGCCTGTCTCGAGGATGCCCGGTTTCACGTCAGGATGGCCGATGGCCCCCAGGAACAGGGAATCGAACTTCCTGAACTCGCTGATGGCGCTGTCAGGAAGGGTCTCACCGGTCTTCAAATAGCGCGCGCCGCCGAAATCGAATTCCGTGAACTCGAGCGTAAAGCCACCCTTGGCGGCTGCAGCCCTCAGGACCTTTAGTGCCTCACGGACCACCTCGGGGCCGGTGCCGTCACCGGGGATCGTTGCGATCGTAAAGGTCTTTGCCATGGTCGATGCTTCCTCTCAAATAGGGAGATCATAGAGCACGTGCATGCTCAATCCTTCTTTTTCCTCATGCCGCAGTTGTTCGTCCGCATCTCGGTGCATTTGTCGTCGCCGGGCAAGAAGCCCAGACCACAGGCATGTCGCAACGGTTCGGAGGACGGGGAAAATGACGCGTCGAGGTTTTTGCTGTAGTAAACGCAGGGACCGCAGAGGGAATCGATGTGATCCTGGTTGTTGCCCGGCTGGAGCGTTTTCATCGGTTTGAAGCACGCTGTCAATTACAGACCTGCCTTCTTCTTCGTGTACGCCATGAGTCCGCCGGCCGCGATCAGCTCCTGCATGAAAGGCGGCACCGGCGCGACTGTGAAGGTCCTGTTCGATGTAATATTGCGGATAACGCCGGCGTCTGCGTCTACCTCGATCTGGTCGCCCTCCTGGATACCCTCGACGGATTCGACGCTCTCGAAGATGGGGAGTCCCATGTTGAAACAGTTCCGGTAGAAGATCCGGGCAAAGCTCTTCGCGACCACGCAGGATACCCCTGCCGCCTTGATGGCAATGGGCGCGTGCTCGCGTGACGAACCGCAGCCGAAGTTCTTGTCCGCCACGATGATGTCCCCGGTCTGCATCTTCTTCATGAAGTCAGGGGTGGTCGAATCTTCCATGCAGTGTTTTGCCAGTTCCTTCGGGTCCGAGGTGTTCAGATACCGAGCCGGAATGATGGCGTCCGTGTCCACGTCAGCGCCGAACTTCCATGCTTTACCTTTGAATTTCATAGCAACCCCTTAACTGATAACTGTCAGGACATCGTTCACAAGAAAAACTGTCACGACATCGTTCAATCGCAACTCTGAAACTATTCGATCTTGCGATGCCGTGACCTGTGCCAGCGGTCATCGCAGTTGATAATTGTATTCCTCGACCTGGACGGTATCCCGGAAGAGTTTTAGCTTTTGTTCTTTGACATCGACAGTAGCCACAACGTATTCGTATTGGGTCTCCGGTGGGGCTGGGAACCTTTCTCCAAAGATATCTAACCGGCACTCGCTTCGAATGAAACGCACGAGATGATAGAAACCTTCCTCCGGCTTGTCCAGAGGGTGCTTTGGCGCGTTACTCTTGCTCGGGAAGACCAATTTCTTCTCCATAGTGGCAAATGCCTTGAGCGGCGTTTTTCCTTTGAGCTTGCTATAGCGATAAGAGCTATTATGCCGATGCTCGAAGGCCAGGGACTCCTGCCGAAGCTGCGGCATTGACGACATCATGATCTTGTCGAGAAACTTCTGCTGGTAATGATCGTTGAACTTCTCGACGACACCGTTCCACCACGGCTCGGAAGGCGGAATGAACCAGAGTTGAACGCCGTAATGTAGGCAGAGACGAATAAGCGGTCCCATTCCTCGCGGGTAGGCAGGACTACCGAAGAACGCTATTTCGTTGTCCACTTGAAGATTCTCCGGAAGCCCCATACGCAGCCAGACCGCAAAAACAGCGTCCAGAATGCTTTGCGCCGCTTTAGAGGGCATCGGCTCTATTCCGCACCTGTTGATTGCGGCGTCAATGGCATTCAAGCCGTAGAACCGGATCGGGCCGGTAAGATAGCAGGGGCCGACCAAGTCGAGCTGATGGGTCTGGTTGGGGGCAAGAGCCGGAAGAGAGGGATACTTCTTGCCCTTTGGTGTATATCTGCCGGTTCGCCGATGGGTCAATTCGCGGCGTCGTAAAATGCGACTGATCGTGCTGAGAGACGGCAGCGGCTGCACACCCATATCAGCCATCTCCCATTGAATGGCCTGGTCGCCGCAGAAGAGGTCCTTGTTGTACAAGCTCAATCGGACCAATTCGACGATCTGTTCGATCTCCGCAGGCGTGCGGAAAGGGCTGGCAAAAGGTCGCCGTGATTGATCTTCAAACCATGCTGGATCATCCGGGATATGCCGTGCTGCCCATTTGTAAAGCCACCGGGTCGTTTTACCCAGAGAGGCACAGATATCCTGTGGATCTTCTCCGGCAAGATACCTTTGCACTGCGGTTGCCCGTTGCCTCAGGATCTTCTTTTTCATGAACACCTCCTTTAGATTTGGTGGTGTTCATGATAGGGCAGTATGTGGCTACTCGATTGTCAAAGAGCGTTTGGGAACGATGTCCTGACAGGAAAATCAGTGAACGATGTCCTGACAGTTATCACATAGTTCTTCAACCTGCTATCTTAAACCCCGGGCAGTCCGGCCGCGACTACGGTGCGTTACGCATGCCCCTACCCGCATCGAACAAGAACAGACCTGAAGGCAGCATATCCGAAGGGGAAGCGCTGCAGGTCAATAATGCTCATGACAAGAACCTGCATCAGCATCCTGAATGCTTTGCACAGCGAACCCACAATAGGAAACACATCGGTGAGTCAAACGACAGGGGAGGCGGCAGGGGAGGTTGCTCTGCGTTGTTTTGATTGCGGCGATGTGATATATTGGCTCCGGTGATCAATAACGATGTTCGATAGTCAGCTCCCCGAGGATGAAAATGAAAAAAATTCTCATTGCCGAACCGCTCAGATCCTACATCGAAAAAGAAAAAAGTTTTCTCAAGCGCGAAGATATCATAGTATACCGGGCTGCAACGACCGATGACCTGTTGAAGATCCACCGGTCCGAAAAGGCAAATCTGATCATATCGCAGGTCGGCATGCCTGGGATGAGCGCCGAACAGCTTTGTGCGCAGATCCGGAACGACGAGGCGCTCCGGCAGGTCTCCCTTCTCATGATCAGCCCGGACATGTCGTCTGACCGCGAGAGGGCTTCCCGCTGCAAGCCCAATGCGGTCATGACCTTGCCGATCAACACGGCCCAGCTCTTGGAAAGAGTGCGGCTTCTGCTGGACATTCCCTGGCGCGGGTCCTTCCGCGTCCTGCTGAGCGTTGCCGTCGAAGGCGACGACAAGGGGAACGCTTTCTTTTGCGGTTCGGAGAACATCAGCTCTTCAGGCCTGTTGATCGAAACAGACCGGGTGATATCGAAGAACGACCGGGTTACCTGCAAGTTCTTCCTGCCCGGCTCCGAGCAGATCGTCGTACGCGGCGAGGTCGTCAGGATCATGAAGCGCGATTCCGGAAAAAGCGCTAATCAGTATGGCATCCGCTTCTTAGATATCGACCAAAAGGCGCGGACGTCCATCGCTTCCTTCGTAAATGAGAGGGTGAAGCAGACCTAACGGGGCCTGTTCCAAAGATCCCTTCCTTCGTTCATGCAGATCCGTTTCTCCCCCGCGCAGCATGCCCGCACGCCTCGGAAGAACGCATGGTTATCCGAGCGCATCAGGAAATCTCTGCGTTATCCCCGTGGCAGCAGCACCGTCTCGAGAACAGAATTAATAGGGAGATTCGAAGCAGGTATTGAATCCCTTCTTCGCCTGTTCCTGATGCACTGCTTTCTGCAGCTCTTGCCCGCTGGCTTCAAGCAGGCTGGAAGTGGACAGTTGTGCCCAAGCACTGACATGTAAATGCCTGACCACTTTGTTGGCGATCCTTTTTTTCTCATCCCGGGTGATAACCGCGCACGTTATGCTTTTGCGGCAATAGTTGGAATGGCTGCAACCGGTATTGTGACACTTGTCATCCGCAGTTATGCTTTTGGACAGATTCCTCGGTTGGTCAACATTGCAGCCTTTGATCACTGCGACATGATATGCAAGGAGCTGCAGCGGTGCAACGGTGACAAAGGGAACGAGCGCGGGATGGGTCGACGGCACCACGATCATGTCGTCCGCCTTGTCGCGGAAGGCAGCGGGTGAATCCGTGACCACAATGATCCTTCCCCCGAGTGCTTTCACCTCCTCGATGTTCGACAGGATCTTTCCGTGCATGCCGTCGATCGTTGCCAGGAATACAACGGGGACTCCCTCTTCGATCAGCGCGATGGGGCCATGTTTCATTTCTCCCGCTGGATATCCATCAGCGTGAATGTTGGCGAGCTCCTTCATCTTGAGCGCGCCTTCGAGCGCGACAGGGTAGTTGATCCCACGGCCGACGTACAGTATGCTGTCCGCGGCCACCAGGGTCCTTGCGATCTTCTTGACCGCTTCATCGGTTTGAAGCGCCTGGCGTATGAGCCTCGGCAGATCCTGCAGGAAGGGCAGAAGCGTTTTGATCTCGGAATCGCCGAGCTCGCCCTTCTTGGCACCCAGGGCAATACCCAGGAGGCACAGCGCGGCAAGCTGAGCGGTAAACGCCTTGGTGGACACCACGCCGATCTCCAGCCCCGCACGTGTGTAGAGGACCGAATCCGCCTCACGTGTGGTTGCGCTGCCGGCGACATTGCAGATCGTTAAGGTTCTCGCTCCTTTTTCCTTCGCTTCTCGTTGTACTGCGAGGGTATCGGCTGTTTCTCCGGACTGCGTAATGGTGATGAGCATTGTTCCTTTCGGGATGATCGGACTCAGGTCCCGGAACTCCGAAGCGATGTCCACGGCCACGGGAATGCGCACGAACTTCTCGATCATATGCCGGCCAATGAGACCTGCATGGTACGACGTACCGCAGGCTGCGATATGGATCCGCGAGAGATCGTTGATCGTCTCCGCGATGCCCATCTCATCCATGAGCCTGTCCGGGCTGTTGATCCACTCCCGCAGGGTATCCATGACCACCTGGGGTTGCTCGTATATCTCCTTGAGCATGAAATGATCGTATCCCTGCTTCTCAGCCATTGCAGCCGTTCCGTCAACCATTATGATTTTCCCTTCAAGCTGGGAGACCCCATCGGGCCCAGCTAACTTTCTTGTCATTGTTATCAAAAGCTTTGACAGGCGCCCAAGAACACATCCATCGTTTTACCTTGCTTCCGTGAAGTGCCGCATGCCGCACAAAACGCCGAGCTTATGCTACAGCCGTTCTGGATCGCGGCCCTTCAGGACCCGGACGCTGCTTTTGCCCACTCCCGGGATCGTTTGCAGCACTTGCATCGACATGTTCATAAGAACTTCCTCGACGAACCGGTTCTATATCAAATGCAATCCGAAACGAACAATTGCTCCTCCAATAATAGTTCCTTCGTGCTTTGCACCTCAATGAACTCGAAGGGGGAGGTAAATGCTTGCGTTACCCCGCAATTACTACCCGGCTTTGATATTGTTAGGGAAACCATAACATAGTCTTTAAATTCCTGAATTTTGCTCGTCGCGACAGAATAACCACCGGTATTCCGTCGTCCCAGGTCAGAGAGCACTACTCGTTTCGTAGAAAAATCTACCGTACGTTCCTGAACAGATTCACATATTCTGCCAATCACGCATTGAACGACGCCTGATCTCGGAAAACCTCCAGCTTCCTGTTTTTATCAACCCCACTGATCGGATTATCTCCCGATACAATGACCGAAAACGGAACAGCGGAATTAGGAGTCTCCGCATTTGTATCAGACAAGCAAGCTGCCATGCAAGATATGAGCAGAATTACGAATGCTGCGTTTTTCAATGTGGTCGACATGTATGACTTCACTGTGTCCGGTACTGATATCGGAAGACAATTAAGTCCTTACAAAACCGGTCCGTAACCCATTGATTTTACTGGC
>JAAXXJ010000019.1:0-13021 GCA_013334545.1 Nitrospirota bacterium
ACAACCAGTGTATATCTATCCATAATATGGATAGGAAAGAACGAATTTGCGGTCTTAGCGAATTTTGCAAGAACAATGCCGGTCTACATGCTATTCGTAGGATGAGTATATGATACGTCTCGCCGGGAGTCAATGATGCTCCCACCCTTGACAGGTGAACGAACGTTCACTATAATGAAAGGCATTCCCTGTGCGGATGTCAGGATATGCAGATCATACCTACGGAAATATACGCTCACTATGATGATATCTTGAAACAACGGAAGATCCCGCCGTCTCTATGGAATGAATACCGGAAATGGCTGCGGTTCTTCCTGGACTTTTGCTCTAAATACCCGACATCGTCAGAGAGGGCGGATCAGGTCAGATTGTTCTCGGAGAAACTCCGGTCAAAGGGGCAAACGGCACAGCAGGTAGAGCAGGCAGCGGATGCAGTTTCTCTCTTCTTCGCCTCTCAGCGGGATCAACCGGCAGGCCGTCTGTCGGCAGCGGTACATGCAACTCCTGGGATCGTTCAAAACACGGCAGGCCAATCACGTGATCAACGATCAGCGGCATACGGTGCGTTCTCCGGAAAAAGAGCCGGCATGGTACGCGAAATTCCCGGTCCGCAGGTGGAGACAGTGTCTTCAGGCTGGCGCGGCAGGCGGTATGATGATTGGCGCTGCCTGAGAACGTCAGGGCATCCTGCATGGGACGCGATCATCGGTCTGCTCGCAGATGAGATACAGGCGAGGCATTACTCCCGGAAGACGCTCCAGCACTATGCGAACTGGACCAGAAAGTTTGAGTTCTATTTGTCTCATAAGGATCCGGCACAGCTCACATCGCGAGACGTCAAGAGCTACCTGACCTGTCTCGCAGTGCAGTGCAAGGTGTCCTCGTCGACGCAGAATCTGGCATTCAATGCGCTGTTGTTCCTTTTCAGGCATGTTCTCAAGAGGGATTTCGGTAATCATAAGGACATCCCCCGCGCCAAGAAGTCCACCTATGTTCCGGTCGTGCTCTCGCGCGATGAGGTCCAGGAGGTCTTTGCCCGATTGCACCATCCTCATCAGCTTATCGCAAAGCTGCAGTACGGCTGCGGCTTGCGCTGTTTTGAAGCTGTGAAGGTGCGGGTCAAGGACTTCAATTTCGATGCAGGACTGCTCACGATCAAGGGAAAAGGCGGAAAGAGCCGGGCCGTGCCTATACCAGGCAAGATCGTGCCGGAACTGCTCGCCCAGCTGGCGTTCGTGAAGAAACTGCATGCCGATGATACGGCTGCAGGATACGCCGGAGTGTTCCTCGAAGACCAGTTGGAGAAAAAATATCCGAATGCAGCCGAGGAACTTCAGTGGCAGTGGTTCTTTCCTCAGGAGTCGCTGACGTTTGTCTCCTCCACCGGGGAGCGGCGGCGCTATCATGTGCATGAATCGCGTTTCCAGGAGGCGCTGTATCTGGCAGTGAAAAAGGCTCAACTTACGAAGCGAGTTTCAACGCATACGCTGCGCCATTCCTTCGCCACCCATCTCCTGCAGGCGAACTACGACATCAGGACGATCCAGATGCTGCTCGGGCACAGCGATGTGCGGACCACGATGATCTACACGCACTGCGTCCCGAGCAGAACGCTCAAGGAGCTGAAAAGCCCGCTGGATTTTTAAGGCGCCTTTGCTATAATCCTGCCAGCGCTGCTGCGCGGAGCAAATCCGTCCTTTCGAGGTGCCCATGAAAAAGACCGAAGCCTTTTTCGAAACCCTGATGTTCAAGAGCCGCTGGCTGCTCGCGCCGTTCTTCTTCGGCCTGATTGTCGCCATCGTGGCCTTGCTCGCCAAATTCGGCAAACAGCTCGTGACGCTGCTTCTGGCCATCTTCGGCGCGGGCGAGCACGACATCATCCTCTCGGCCCTGACGCTCATCGACACCGCGCTGATCGCCAGCCTGCTCCTGATCATCGCCCTCGGCGGGTACGAGAACTTCGTGTCCAAGATCGGCGTGGGCGACCACGAAGACCGTCCGGCATGGATGGGCAAGGTCGGCTTCTCTGACCTGAAGATCAAGCTGATGGGTGCCATGGTCGCGATATCGGCGGTCGAGCTCCTGAAGGCCTTCATCAACGTCGACACGATGTCGAACACGGCCCTGGCGTGGCGCGCGGGCATTCACATCGTCTTCGTGGTGTCGGGGGTGCTGTTCGCCGTGACGGACCGCATTGCCGAAGGGAAGGATGGAGGACACTGACAATACAGACGCGGAGACGCGGGGCAAGCAAGCAAGGAAAGAAGAAAGCCGCTGAAAAACAATGTAGTGGCTTTTTGCATTTCTTGCTTTCTTTGCGGCCTCTGCGTGCTCAGCGAGCGACCGCGGCAGATCTTCCTGGACTGGTTTACCCCGCGATCGAAAGCAGCTCGATCTCGAAGGTCAGGTCCTTGCCTGCGAGCGGGTGGTTCGCATCGAGCGTGATGTGTGTTTCCGTGAGGCCGGCGACGGTCACCAGGATGGTCGAGTCGTCCTCCTGCGTGAGCTCCAGCCGCTGGCCGATCTGCGGCTCGAAATTGTCCGGAAAGCCCTTCCGCTCCACCTCCACCACGGCGCTCTGCTGCCGTGGCCCGTATGCCTCGGCAACGGGGATCACCACCGTCTTTCTTTCGCCTGCGGCCATGCCCAGTACGGCCTTCTCAAAGCCTGCGATCAACTGCCCCTTTCCGAGCGTGAACTGCAGCGGATGCCGGTCGAGCGATGTATCGAAGATCGTGCCGTCATGCAGCTTCCCCGTGTAGTTAACCTGAACCGTATCACCCTGCTTTACCTGTGCCATGACGCCTCCATGCAATAATATTGCTTCCTGAATGTCCGGTCGTTGATGACGCCCTTGACGTGCTCATGCCCGTCCGTCGCATATTGTATCCGCTGGTCAAGGATTCTCTTCCCGCGCAGCGGACCCGTGACGGGCTGTGAACGGTCCTTTTCGCAGAACGCTAGGGCTCTTGCTGACGTTCCCGTACGACCACGTCGCTGCCCAGATAGGGCTCGAATAGTTTCTTAAGCCGGGGAAGCTGATCGGCCAGCCAGATGAGCTGCTTCGAATTCTCCACGGTGACCCCGTCGCGCTCCTCTCCGATAGGAAGGTCGGTGCTCTTCAAACGGTCATTGGTGGCCCTGAGCTTCGAGGCCTGTGCGTACAGCTTGTCGATATAATCCGTTATCTCCTGGCCGAAGAGGAACGCGCCCTCCTGGGTCTTTGCCCGGAACTCCTGCAGGCTCTGGCGAGAAATATCGCCGTCGCGGGTGATGGTGCTGAGGAGCTGTACGATCTCCCGGTATATGCGCAGACGATTTTCATACAGATCGCCGTTTGCTTGCGCCTTGTCTTTCCGATAATAGTGAACGGCAACGTAGGTCGTGCTGGCCGCAATGACGAGCAGGAGAAGCGTATCGAGGATGTTCGTAAACGTGACCATGACCAAGCCCTAGCCTTCTCCGCAGAACGCCGCGCCTACCCGTCATCAGTCACGCGGTGCCGCGGTTAATCTTCCCTCTCGCACCATTCCCGGGCGTTCTGGAACATCCGGAGCCAGGGCGACGCCGCAATCGTCCTCTTCATCTGCTCCGGCATCCAGCCCCACTGCCAGGGGAGCACCGCGCGCTCGGGGTGCGGCATCATAGCAAGATGCCTGCCGTCAGGCGAGCATAGGCCCCCGATGCCTGCAGGTGAGCCATTGGGATTGAACGGATAGTCTTCCGTGATCGCGCCGTTATCATCGACATATCGGATTGGCGCAAGTCCGAACTCCGCTTCATTATAAATGTCTTTCTCGGGAAAATAGGCCATACCCTCTCCATGGGCGACCCAGATTCCGAGCACCGAGTTCTCCATTCCCTGGAGCATGATGGCCGGGCTCTTCAGGACTTTCACGGTGGAGAAGCGGGATTCGAAGCGGCCGGACCGGTTGTGGATGAAGCGCGGCTGCAGCTCGTCGACAATGCCCCGCCACGGCACCCAGCCGATCAGTGCCATGAGCTGGCAGCCGTTGCACACGCCGAGGCTGAAGGTGTCGGGCCGGTGATAGAAGCGCTCGAACTGTTCCCAGACCTTCTTGTTGAACCGTATGCTCGCCGCCCATCCCTTCGCCGAATCAAGCACGTCAGCATAGCTGAACCCGCCGACGAACGCCACACCGCGGAACTCGTCAAGCGTTACCCTGCCTTCGAGCAGGTCTGTCATCATCACGTCCCAAGGCTCGAAGCCCGCGAGGGCGAAGGCAGAGGCCATCTCGCGGTCGCCGTTGCTTCCCTCTTCCCGGATCACCGCGACCTTCGGCTTGTCCTTCCGCGCAAGCGCGGACGCAGGCGTCGGCTCAGGCTTGAAGGGAACGATAAACTGCGGCCCTTTCCGGTCATAGCTGTTCTTCCGTTCTTCGCGGATGCTGTCCGGATTCCGCTGGAACAGGTCGAGGCGGTGGCTCGTCTCTTCCCAGATGTCGCGGAGCACCAGCATATCCTCGTCCAACACGCTCTTCCAGCCCAGGCCCACCCTGATGCGCTTCTCCTGTCCGGTCTTGCCGATCATGAAGAACGGCACCTCGGCGCTGCTCAGGACCCGGGAAATCGCGGTTTCGCTTGTCGGCAAGTATTCAACGACCAGCCCGGCCTCCTCGGAGAAAAGCGTCGCGATCGGATCGCTGCTGTGAACGCTCTCGCTCGGCAGGTTGATGTCGATGCCGCAGTTGCCGGAGAAGGCCATCTCGAGCAGCGTTGTGATGAGGCCCCCGTCGGAGCGGTCGTGGCCGGCGAGAACGAGGCGCTTGTTGATCAACTTCTGTACAGCATTGAAACCGCGCTTCAATAGTTCAGGGTCCTCGATGTCCGGCGACTCGTTCCCTGTCTGGCCGAAGACCTGCGCCAGGGCTGAGCCGCCAAGGCGGTTCTTGCCGCCCGACAGATCGATGAGCAGAAGATTGCTCCGCCCCGGCATCTTGAGGTCCGGCGTGACCGTCTTGGTAATATCAGGGCAGGTGACGTAGGCGGAAATGACGAGCGCGCCCGGCGACTTCACCGTCTCATGCGATCCGTCGGTGTTCGTCACTTTCGCTGCCATCGAAAGACTGTCCTTTCCTCCGTCGACCGCGATGCCGAGCTTGATCATGATGTCCCGCATGGCAACGGCGGCATCATATAACCGGCTGCCTTCGCCCGGGAGCTTGGGCGCCCACATCCAGTTGCCGGAGCATCGGATGTCCCCGAGCCCGCTCACCTCGGCCCAGACAATGTTCGTAAGCGCCTCGGCGACGCTCATCCTTGCCATGGCAGCCGGGTCGAGTAGCTCCTTCACCGGCTGCTCGCCGATGGAACAGGCTGCGCCGGTGGTTCCGAAGTGGGACTGGGCGATGACCGCGACGTCGGACACGGTAAGCTGCAAGGGGCCTGCGCACTGCTGACGCGCGATGAGACCGGTCACGGACCGGTCGACCTTGTTTGTCAGAAAACGTTTGGATCCGACCGATAGGAGCCTCAGCACGCGTTCAAGGGCCTTCCTGACGGTCAGATCAGGGGGGAGTTCAAGTGGCTTGAGCGCTGACTTTCTGCGGTCGAGCGTGAAGGTCTTTTGCGGCATGTCGCCCAGCACTTTCGACAGCTCAAGGTTCACCGGCGTTGAACCGTCGCTCGCGTCATGAAGAACGATATAGCCGTCGCCGGTGACCTGCCCGATGAACGCTACCGGCACTTTCTCCCGCGTGCAGAGGTTCTCAAAGAGCGGCGCTTGCTCCGGCTTCAGCAGCAGCGCGTTCTGCTCCTGGTACTCGGCGCCCCAGATCTCGAGCACCGATAGGGTCTCATCACCCACCAGGATCTTCCGGATCTCGATCTTCGCGCCGGCAGGGTGTACGATCTCTTTCACCACGTTGCAGTTCCCGCCTGCACCCTGGTCGTGGATACTCACAATAGGGTTCTTCTCCCCCAATTCCACGCAGGCGCGGATCACGCGGTTCATCTTTTGTTCCATCTCGGCGTCGCCGCGCTGGACAGCGTTGAAGTCGAGCTCCGCTATATTCTCGCCCTGGATCATGGACGAAGCAGCACCGCCGCCCATTCCGATGCGATAGGCGGGGCCGCCCACCTTGACCACGAGCATCCCCTTCTGGGGCTCCGATTTCGACCTGTGGCGGCTGTCCATCTGGCCGATGCCGCCGCTGAACATGATCGGCTTGAGCCACTCGCGCCGCTCGCCGTCAGGGAGACGCACGCCGAAGGACCGCGTGAACCCCTGAATGAGCGGCTCACCGAACTTGTTGCCGTAATCAGACGCACCATTGCTCGCCTCAACCTCGATCTGAAGCGGCGACGCGAGGTTCGAGGGATAGACGAAGGCCGCGTCCTCCCACGGCAACTCGTATCCAGGAATGCGAAGGTTCCCGACACAGTAGGCGGCCGTGCCGGCCAGGACAAGCCCGCCGATACCCGTGGCCTGCACGTCGCGGATGCGGCCGCCGGTCCCGGTCTCGGCGCCCGGGAAGGGTGCCACGCCCGAGGGGAAATTGTGCGTCTCGGCGGTGAAGATGATGTCGTGCCTTCGCTTCACCTCCTTAAAAGGAGACGGGTATCCGGGGATCTCAGGGACGATGGTGGTAATATCGTAGCCCCGGATGGAGCTTGAGTTGTCGCTGAAGGCGATGATGCTGTTGTTCCGGTTCGCCTCGTATGTCGCCTTCACGATCTTCATCAGCGTCTCGGGGACCTCCCTGCCGTCCACGATGAGCTTGCCGCGGAAGAACCAGTGGCGCGAGTGCTCGCTGTTCGACTGGGAAAGATCGAAGCATTCCACATTGGTCGGGTTCCGCCCGATGTCCTTCACGAAGAGACTGGTATAGTAATCAAGGTCCCAGTCATCCAGGCCCAGCCCCAGAGCACGATTGATCTTCTCGAGAGCCGGCCTGCCTTCTTCCATGAGCGGGATGACGCGGACCGGCTCAGGCTTCACGCCGGTCTCAAAGGTTGTGAGCGGCTCCGGATAGGGGCACTCGGTCATGCGGTCGTGTACCAGCGACAGGAATGCGGCCCGCTGCCCCCGGCTCAGCGCCCCCCTTTCGGCAAGGACCAGGACATAGCGGCGCGAGCGCTCGATGCGCATGATCTTCCTAAGCCCGCAGGCATGGCAGACGGACACAGCGTTCGTGGACCAGGCCGTGGTGAAATTCATGCGCGGACCGACCTCGAACAGGACGTACGGACGCGGGTGAGAGGAGTCGGCAGCGAGAAAGCTCTTGTCCGAGAACTTCTCCGGCTCGAAGGTCTCCGCAAGGAGCCACCGGAGAAGAAGCATCTCTTCCGCGGTCAGTGACGATACCGCGGCAATGTTATAGCAGAACTCGGTCTCGATGCCTCGGATGCTGCGAAAGACCTCTTGCCGCACGGCCTGGAGGAGGCCGTCGGTCTGGAACGAGGATAGCGCAGGAGTGCGGTAAAGATGAAAGAGGATCATATTTATCTTAATATCAAGACCCGGGATGTTCCGTGCGAGCGCGCCCGGTACGAGAGGGAGCCACGGTGTCATCGCTCAGCTGCCGCAAGAGTTGTATCTCGTTGAGGCTACTGCCGTTCGGCCAGGGAGACAACCTTCTGATCGGATGATTTCTTCTGGCTGGCCATCTCGCATTTGCCGTCGAAGGTCACACCTTCTTCAATGATGAGATTCGGGGTCTTGATGTTCCCTTCGATGACGCCTGGCGCGAGGATATGCACTCTCTGGCTGGCATTGACGTTGCCGACGATCTTCCCGCTCGAGATGATCGTCCCGATGCTGATCTCGCCCTGAAGGTGGGCCTCGTCGCCGGCGATCAGGGTGTCCTTCGACAGGACTTCTCCTTCCACCCTGCCGTCGACCCGGATGGTCCCCTCGAAACTGAGCACGCCCTTGAACTCGGTGCCCTTGCCGAGGAACGCGGTGATCTCCGCATGTTCAGCTGATACGCCCGAAGCTTTTTTCAACATGGATGAATCCTCCTCAAGAAATTCTTGGAAAACTTTTCGTCATAGATGCCACCGAGAGCACAGAGAAGAGCCCTTGGATTCCTCCGTGCGCTCTTCTCTGGTACGATCTTGATCGATTCTTACCCGATCTTTTCCAGGATGCGCTCCAGCTCTTCGTTGGAATAATACTCGATGATGATCCTCCCGCCCTTGGCCTTGGCCGCGATGCTCACTTTCGTGCCAAGCGACTTCCTCAACCGTTCCTCGATCGCCTTAAACTCCGATCCCGCCCGCGCCTTCTTCTCCTTCACCGGCTTCTTAAGCCGCATCGCAAGCGCCTCGGCCTCGCGCACCGAGAGCGCTTTCTTCACGATCTGGTTCGCTGCGAACATCTGGTCGCGCAGCCGTTCAAGGGAAAGGAGGGCCTTGGCATGGCCCATGGTGACCGCTCCCGATGCCAGGTGCTGTTTGATCTCCTTCGGCAGTCCGAGAAGCCGCAGGAAGTTGGTAATCGTGGAGCGCTCCTTGCCCACGCGCTTTGCGAGATCCTCCTGGGTCAGCTTGTACTCGTCCTGGAGCTGCTTGAACGCTTCCGCCGCTTCGAGCGGGTTCAGGTCCTCGCGCTGGATGTTCTCGATGAGGGCTTGCTCGATGAGCTCCCGCTTGCTGGCCTCTCGGACCAGCGCCGGAACCGTCTTAAGGCCGGCAAGTCGCGCTGCACGCCAGCGACGCTCGCCGGCGATAAGGCCGAAGTTCGTACCGATGCGGTGCACGATGATCGGTTGGATGACACCCTGGACTTTGATCGACGCGGCAAGTTCCTTGAGCTTCTCGTCGTTGAACACCTTCCGGGGCTGATACTCGTTCGGGACCAGTTTGTCCAGCTCGATCTCCAGGATGCCGAGGGACTTCCGCTCTTTTTCATCAAGGGCAGAAAGGTCGGGGATCAGTGCGCCGAGCCCTTTACCGAGCGCCTGTTTTTGCATGGCTCAGAACCTCCCTTGCGAGATCGAGATAGCTCTGCGCACCTTTCGAGCGTATATCATAGAGAATGACGGGTTTGCCGTGGCTGGGTGCTTCGCTCAACGTCACATTCCGGTTGATCACCGTATTGTAGACCTTGTTGCCGAAATACTTGCGCACTTCGCTGGCTACCTGGTCTGCGAGATTGTTCCGACTGTCGTACATGGTCAAGAGCACGCCTTCGACGACCAGCTCCGGGTTCAGATCCTGCTTGATGAGCTTCACGGTGTTCATGAGCGCTGACAATCCCTCGAGTGCATAGTACTCGCACTGGACTGGGATCAATACCCCGTCGGCCGCGGTCAGGGCATTCACCGTCAACAGGCCCAGCGACGGCGGGCAGTCTATGAAGATGTAATCGTAACTGTTGCGATATGGTTGGAGCGCCTTCTTGAGCACCCGCTCGCGGGAGATCATCTGAATAAGCTCGACCTCCACCCCGACGAGGTCGATCCGGGAAGGAACGACCTCGAGCCAGGAAAAATGCGTCGCCTTTTTAATCTCTTCGAGGGGACGTTTGCCGGTGAACAGGTCATATGTGCTGCCGACAATGTCCTGCCGGTCGATCCCCATTCCACTTGTGGAATTGCCCTGGGGGTCGGAGTCGATGAGCAATACCTTCTTTTCCGCTGCGGCAAGCGAAGCGGCGATGTTCACTGCGGTCGTCGTCTTACCGACACCGCCCTTTTGATTGGCAATGGCAATGACCCTGCCCATGAAACCTCCGGCCCAGCCTTTAAAAAACCGGGTTACTTTACCATAGGAGGAGGATAAAAGGAAGAAAAAACTCCTCTTCTTGCTTCGAAAGGGGCAAGAATGAAGAGAGGAATATTCTTTATATATTCAATGAATACAGGTGAGAGAAAGGGCCGCTTCGTGGTACGGGCCTGCTTATGGGGATGAACTACGGTGTCAGCTAATTGGGCGTCCTTCACCACATTCGAGGTTTTCTCGTGGTTAAGACCAGCGGGAATTTCCGCGACCTCTCTCGGCCGTGTAGCTCAGTGCTTCCGATGTTCCACGTGGAACATTACCACTGCCCCAGCTCGCTCCCTGCGGGATTGACCCGGAGCGATCCCAGAGCTATATGCCGGACTGCGGCCACATCCCGGAGCGGTGTTATGACGCGCAGGATCAGCTCTTTCATATCCAGCTCCCGGATAATGCCCATTCCGAGGCAAAGGTTCCCGTTATCGCTCAGGCCGACCAGAAGATAGTCGAGCTCCGACCTCTTTACGACTGAGATCTCCCTGACGCTGTACCGCTCTCTCGCCGTGTACTGCTCCTCCTCCGAGTAGTCTCCATCGGTGATCACGAACAGCCGGTCTGCTGAAAGCTCGGCATGGACCACGATGCTATTCAGGGCCTTTGACAGATGGTTGATATCCCGGAATCCCAGCCGCTCCCCGGTCCCGAGTCCGGGGCCGTGAACACCCATGTCGCTCAATGCGATATCCTGGAACTCGGCGCCGCGGAAATATTCCTTGAACCTCTGCTCACGGCCAGCCTTGCGCGCCTCACTGGTCGAGATCCGGGCGTCAGGCGAGACTGGCAGCCGCAGGATCAGTAAACCAGCCCGGTGCGAGTGTGGCGAGACCAGGTGCTCGACCTCGTTCTTCTGCTCGATGGCGACCACATAGCGCGGCGCAATCATGTCAATCTCGTGATACTTGAGCTCCCGGGCAGCGCCTCCGTTCACCAGGCCGCAGGTATTGATGAGGACCAGGTCCGGAGCAAGGGACAACGCCCGGCTATAGAGCTTCTGAATGGCAGTGACCGCTTCGAGGAGATGGCCGACCGGGCTTGTGTTGCCGATGAAGCCCATGACAAGCGGCGCTTTCCGCTTGAGCAGTTCCCCGGCGTCCGCATACAGGCCGAGCGAGTAGGCCGCAGGCGGGCCGATGAACGGCTGGCCGGGGTCAGCATCAATCCAGGCAACACGCCTGCCCTGCCTGCAGAAATATCCTGCTAGATACAGGCAAAACGTAGTTTTGCCAGAACCTGGCGCGCCGATGACCATGACCGGTCCGCCCTGAGCCGCAATCTCCTCTGCGGATGCCCGCCATTCAGGCGGGATATGGAATGTGTTTTCTGACATATGCGTATGCGGGGAATCCCGGTACCACAAAAGAAACCCTTGTGCCTTGGTCGCTCTTCAGACTTCTGACGTCTGTCTCCTGGCTCCAGTTGCTTTAATTGTTCCACGTGGAACATCAGTCCTTTTTCTGAAAAACCCAGAGCGCACGGGGGTCGCCGGAGCCTGGGAGGATAATTTCGTGCCGCGCCTTGACCAGCATGCCTTGTTCCGCAACCGTGTCATCGCTGACCGTTTCGGCAGGTCCCCTGCTCAGAATCATGAGCCCGCCTGGCTTCAGAAAGAGAGATCCCTCCTTCAGGGCCGTTCCCATGTCTGCAAAGGCCCGGGCCGTTACTACGTTATACCTCGCCTGATGCTCCGGGAGGAGCTCGCCTGTCCTCGCATCGAGGACCTCCACACCTTCAAGCCGGAGGGTCCTGATGATATGCCGGAGAAAGGTCCCTTTCTTCCGGACCGACTCCACCATGATCACCAAAAGTGCGGGAGCAGCGATCTTGATGGGCAGGGCCGGGAAGCCTGCACCGGAACCCATGTCGAGCAGCGCCATGCCCGGCCCTGGATTGAACCCCCTCAGATAGGAGAAAGAATCGATGAAGTGCTTGATGATGATCTCCCGCTCATCGCGGATGGCGGTCAGATTGAACTTCCGGTACCACTTTTCGAGCTCAACAAGGTAGACCATGCAGGCATCGGCCTGCTCGTCGGTCAGCCCGAGCCCGAACGCTGCTGCTCCGTCGATGAGAGTCCTCCGGAGCGTCATCCCGCTGCCTTTCCCCGCTTTCGCTTCTCGAGGGCAACCATGAGCAAGGAAATGGCCGCTGGCGTAATCCCGGAGATACGCGACGCCTGGCCAAGCGAGACAGGCCTTACCTGTTTGAGCTTCTGCGTAACTTCCGAACCAAGCCCGGTGATGGCCTCGTAGTCCAGGTCGGGGGGAATGGTCTTCTGCTCAAGCCCCGCATAACGCTTCACCTGGTTCATCTGGCGCTCGATGTATCCTTCGTATTTGACCTGGATCTCCACCTGCTCTGCTGCATCAGGCTTGATTGAAACAGGCGGCGGGCTGATCTTTTCAATGTCCCCGTAGTTGAGCTCAGGCCGCTTGAGCAGCTGCTCCAGCGACGCCTCGGCCGAAAGTATCGATGAGCTCCTGCGCTCGAGGTCCGCATTGATCTGCGGGGACGGCTTGATCACTGTCCGCTTGAGCCTGTCGAGCTCCTGTTCCACGGATCCCTTCTTCTCGAGATACTGATGATAGGCTTCATCGGACACGAGCCCAATCTCCCTGCCGATGTTCCGAAGCCTCAAGTCTGCATTGTCCTCACGAAGGATAAGCCGATACTCCGCGCGGGAAGTGAACATTCGGTACGGCTCGTTCGTTCCGCGCGTCACAAGATCGTCGATCAGCACACCAATATAGGCCAGCGATCTTGTGAGTACGAGCGGTCCCCGTTTCTGTATCTTCAGGCCTGCATTAATGCCAGCCATCAGGCCTTGCGCCGCCGCTTCTTCGTAGCCCGATGTGCCGTTGATCTGGCCGGCAAAGTAAAGACCTTCGATGAGCTTTGTCTCGAGGGTATTCTTGACCTGTGTCGGCGGTGCGTAATCGTACTCGATCGCATAGGCAGGCCGCATAATCTCTACCTCTTCCAGCCCCGTTATCGAGCGGTAGAGCTTTGTCTGCACATCGACCGGCAGACTGGTAGAAACACCGTTGGCATAATACTCCTCCGTTTCAAGGCCCTCAGGTTCCAGGAAAACCTGATGTCTCTCCCTCCCAGAGAAGCGCATGACTTTATCTTCGATGGATGGACAGTACCTCGGACCTATTCCTTTTATTACACCAGTATATAGTGGGGACCTATGAAGATTATTTTTGATAATTTCGTGTGTAAGTGGGTTAGTATGTGTTAAAAAACAGGGTAATTGAGGTAACGGATGGATATTTTC
>JAAXXJ010000019.1:13031-19007 GCA_013334545.1 Nitrospirota bacterium
TTCCGTGAACGAAAAGAACGGCGCCGGTTCGTCGCCCGGTTGGGCCTTCATTTTCCTGAAATCGATTGATCTCCCATTGAGCCGTGCAGGCGTTCCGGTCTTCAGCCTGCCGAGCTCAAAACCGAGCTGATTCAGGTTGTCCGACAATCCCACGGACGGGAACTCTCCCGCTCTCCCTGAAGGATAATGAGACAGACCAATATGGATCAGCCCCTTCAGGAATGTTCCGGTCGTAATGATCACCGCAGATGACCGATATTGGACGCCGATGTTCGTCTCTACGCCTTCGACGCTGCCCCCTTCTACGATGAGCTTTTCCACCTGTCCCTGTTTCACGTCGAGACCCTGCTGCTTCTCGAGCGTTTCCTTCATCGCCATGCGGTACCGTTGTTTGTCCGCCTGTGCGCGCGTGCCCCGCACTGCCGGCCCCTTGCTCTTGTTCAGAACGCGGAACTGGATACCTGTGCGATCGATGCACTTCGCCATTTCTCCGCCCAGCGCGTCGATCTCCTTTACCAGATGGCCCTTGGCAAGGCCGCCTATGGCGGGATTGCAGGACATCTGCGCGATGGTATCCAGATTCATCGTGAGCATGAGCGTGGAACAGTCCATGCGAGCGGCTGCCAGTGCCGCCTCACACCCCGCATGCCCCGCACCTATGACGATGACATCATATCTGTTCTGGTCAGACATCGTTACGCTCGGTTATTCTTGTGAAACTATTGATCACTTGCCGATGCAAAAATCGTTGAATATCCTCTCCAGGATATCGTCGGTATATGTCGCGCCGATGATCATGCCAAGATGATCGAGCGCGTCCCGCAAATCAAGAGCGATGAGCTCGGGCGACAGGCCCATTCCTGCTGTCTCGAGCGCCCGCTCTACCGCAGCCCGTGTCAGCGCCAGCTCGCGCTGGTGCCGCTCGTTCACCGCCCAGCCGTGTTCGGCAGCAAAGGTCC
This sequence comes from Nitrospirota bacterium, assembly GCA_013334545.1. Classification (GTDB taxonomy): domain Bacteria; phylum Nitrospirota; class UBA9217; order UBA9217; family UBA9217; genus JAAXXJ01. The sequence continues at coordinate 13,991 of JAAXXJ010000019.1, forward strand.
CGTCCTTGGTGATCATGCCGGCGATCATTTCACGGAGCATGTCCAGTCCCACGCCGCTCGCGCACGAAACCTCAACCTTCTGCGCTTTGTCATTGATCGGCCCGATCCTGCGCGGCAGGTCCGCCTTGTTGATCACGATGATCCTGTTCTTGCCGCTGACCTCCCGCAGAACCCGATTGTCCCCATCGTGCAGGGGCACTGATCCGTCAAGCACGGCGATCGCGATGTCCGCATCCTCGATGGCCGCGAGGCTCCTCTTCACTCCCTCCGTCTCCACCATGTCATGAGTCTCCCGAATCCCCGCTGTATCAATGATCCTGACCATCACGCCCGCGATGTTGAGGCTTTCTTCGATAACATCCCGCGTCGTTCCGGGGATGGCGGTGACGATGGCCCGGTCCTGCCGGAGCAAGGCATTCATGAGCGACGACTTGCCGACATTCGGCCTTCCTACGATGGTCACCGCCGCGCCTTCCCGCAGGATCCTTCCGAACGTGTGGCTCCTCAGAAGCTGGTCAACATCCTCCAGGGTGCGCTGCAATGCGTCGCGTAGCGTCCCTCCCGATGGTGTCTCGATGTCCTCTTCGGGAAAATCAATCCCCGCCTCCACTCCGGCAAGAATGCTGACGAGCTGTTCCCGCACCGAATCGATCCGCTGGGAAAGCCCGCCCTTCAGCTGTTCATTCGCCGCGCGCAGGCTCAACTCCGTCCGAGCCCGTATGAGATCCATCACCGCCTCGGCTTGTACTAGGTCGATCCTTCCGTTCATGAAGGCCCGCTTCGTGAACTCCCCCGGCTCTGCCTGGCGAGCTCCCGCCGCGTTCAGCAGACGGACCGTGCGCCAGAGCGGGGCAAGACCTCCGTGGCAGTTGACCTCTACAACGTCCTCACGGGTATACGTGGCCGGAGCACGCATGACCGAAAGGAGCACCTCATCGACCATCTCTCCGTCCTCAGGGTCAATGATGTGCCCGTAGTGGATCCGGTGGCTCTTCGCCGCGCGGATATCCCCGCCCTGCTTTGGCCTGAAGAGACGCGCCGCGATCTCAATTGCTTCCCTCCCACTCACGCGGATGATGCCGATGCCCCCTTCGCCGACCGGCGTCGAGACAGCGCAGATGGTATCCTGTTCAGACATGGGCGTATATTACCATAAAGACCATGGTCGCAGAACAGCTTCTTTTTCCCCGTTCTGCCGGGGCATGCCGGAAAAATTATTTTATGATAGAATATCGGCAATCCGGCAAAAAACAAGCACCCGGATCATTTCACAGGAGAATCCATGAACAGCAAGGCCCTTTGGGAACGGTATCAGAACCATCTTTGTGTTTGTCCCTCCATCGGCATGCAGCTTGACATCAGCAGGATGGGTTTTCCCGACGACTACTTCCCGCGTATGGAGCCTGCCATGCAGAAGGCTTTTCATTCCATGGCGCTCCTCGAGGCAGGCGTCGTGGCGAACCCGGACGAGAACCGCATGGTCGGCCACTATTGGCTCCGGAGCCCGGAACGTTCCCCTTCTCCGGAGATCCGGCGTGAGATCGAGCATACGGCCAAGGCCATCCTTAAATTTGTTCATGCCATCCACACGGGTTCGATAAAACCGGAGAAGCGCGCGCGTTTCACCCGTCTTCTTTGCATCGGTATCGGTGGCTCTGCACTCGGCCCGCAATTTGTTTCTGATGCCCTCGGCACTTCCCATGATCGCCTCAAGCCGTTCTTTCTCGACAACACCGATCCCGAAGGGATCGACCGTATTCTTTCTGAGATAGGCAACGACCTGGCTGAAACGCTCACGATCGTCATTTCGAAAAGTGGTGGAACAATTGAGACCCGGAACGGGATGATAGAGACAGCAGAAGTATATCGAAAGAAAAAACTGAAATTTGAAAAACACGCAGTGGCAGTAACCGGGGTGGGAAGCAAGTTAGATAATCAGGCTATAAACGAAAAGTGGATAACAAGATTTCCGATGTGGGAATGGATTGGTGGGAGAACTTCCATTACATCGGCTGTTGGACTTCTGCCTATGGCACTACAAGGCATTGATATAATGGATTTTATAAGCGGTTGTTCGCTTAGCGATGCTTTAACGAGAAATAGAGTCACTTCCCATAATCCGGCTGCTCTGCTCGCCCTAATGTGGCATTATGCGACAGACGGGCACGGCAAACGGGACATGGTTATCCTGCCTTATAAGGACCGGCTGCATTTCTTTGCCAGGTATCTTCAGCAGCTCATCATGGAATCGATTGGCAAGGAGAAAGACCTGCGGGGCAAGACCGTGAATCAGGGCATCGCGGTCTACGGCAACAAGGGGGCGACAGACCAGCACGCTTATGTTCAGCAATTGCGGGAGGGAGTGAATAATTTCTTCGTAACCTTTATCGAAGTGCTCGAGGACCGCGCCGGCCGCTCCATTGAGGTCGAACCCGGCGTGACCAGCGGCGACTACTTGAACGGCTATCTCCAGGGAACGCGCAATGCCCTGTACGAGAAAGGGCGCCATTCTCTTACTATCACGATCGACCGTCTCGACGCGCGATCGATCGGCGTCCTCATCGCTCTCTACGAGCGTGCGGTCGGGCTCTACGCCTCGCTCGTGAACATCAACGCCTACCACCAGCCCGGTGTCGAAGCAGGGAAAAAAATGGCCGGCGCCGTCATCACTATCCAGAACCAGGTCCTTGCGTACCTGCACAAGAATGCTGGCCAATCGTTCACTGCGGAAGAGATTGCCAGATCCATCAGCGCAGAAGACAGCGTTGAGACAATCTTCAAGGTCCTGCTGCATGCCAGCGCAAACAAAGACCACAAGATCAAGAAGACCGCAGGGAAGGACATCATTTCTTCAAAGTTCGAATCTTTGCGATAGGACGTCTTGACGCCTCGCTCGATCATATCATCCCGTCAACAGCCTCAAAGAGCCTTTCGATATCAGGTTCGATGTTGTAAAAATGCGGTGATACCCGCAAGCCGCCGCCCCGGACGTTGACCATGATCCCCTTCTCGCGAAGTCCGCTTCTGACCGCCTCCAACTCGAAATTTCCCCTGAAGGTTACATTGCCCCCTCGTTCATGGCGCTCCCTCGGCGTCAGTATTTCAAATCCTCTCTTATCCGCTTCTTTGATGATCTTATCGCCTAGATCAAGCACGCGCTGCTCGATATCTTCCATGCCAGCCTCCAGAAGCAAATCTATTGCTGCACCGAGCCCGAAGATCCCCATCAGGTTCATGGATCCTTCCTCGAACCGCTGTGCATCTCGCTTCAGTACGAAATGCGGCTGATCGAAATCGAACTCGCTTTGAACGCTCTTCCAACCGATAAGTGGTGGAGTGAGGTGCTCTGCAAGTTCTTTTCTGCAGTAAAACATTCCGACCCCCTCGGGGCCGAGAAGCCATTTGTGCGCATCTGCAGAAAGAAAGTCCACGTTACAATCTCGCACGTCCATCGGGATCACGCCCAGGCTCTGAATGGCATCAACGCAGAATAGGATGTTCCTGTCGCGGCACAGACCGCCCAGCCGTTTCAGGTCGACCCTGAATCCGTTAGCGAACTGGACCGAGCTTACGCTGACCATCCGCGTTCGACTGTCTATGAGCTTCTCAATATCTTCAATCTGAACTTTCCCGCGCGTGAAAGGAATCGTCCTTGCTTCGACACCTTTTCTTTTTAGGTTCTGCCACGGATAGATATTCGACGGGAATTCCCGTTCATAGAACAAGATGTTCTCCCCGGCTTTCCAATCGATACCCTCCGCTACAAGGGAAAGTCCATGCGAAGTGTTTTTAACAATGGCGATTTCATCTGCTTCTGCATGAATGAGACGGGCGCAGTTTGTTCTGACCTCATTGACCTTGTGTGTCCACGCGGGATAATGGAACGCCCCTCCTTCTGATGATTCCCGAAGAAAAACCTCGACGGCAGACCTCACGCGCAAAGAGATCGGTGCCACGCCCGCATGGTCGAGATAGATATAGTTCTCTATGACGGGAAATTCCCGGCGGTATTTTTCTACCGTTTTATCGTCCATGGCTTGCGTATGTACACCTCTTTGTCCGCGCGTGATAGCTTCTTGATTGCCTGCTCTTTCTTCAGCGCATCTGACTTCCCCCTGCACGTTTCGTGGTGTACCATCCTGACCGGCAGTCGGCTTCTCGTATATTTCGATGCGGTCCCGTTCCGGTGCTGCTCGAGACGCCTCAACAGATCCACGGTTATCCCAGTATACAGCGTCCTGTCGTCACACCTTAGTATGTACAGGCTCCACTTCTTTTTTATCGTTTTCGCCACGCGGAAATTGTAATGAAACTGTCCTGCAATAGCAAGATGATTGTAGACAGTACCTATGGAAGAAGTTATTATTTCGACATGAAAAAAGGCATTGACTACATCGGTGTCGGAACCGGCGCGATCATTTTTAACAAAGACGGCACTCTCTTTCTCGCGAAACGCGGAAAAGATTCCCGGAACGAAAAGCACAAATGGGAATTTCCCGGGGGTAGTGTGGAGTTTGGCGAGACGCTTGCGAACGCGCTTGTGCGGGAGGTGCGAGAGGAATACGGCTTCATGATTGAGGTGGTCCAACTCCTTGACGTGGTGGACCATATCCTGCCCGATGAAAAGCAGCACTGGGTCTCGCCGACCTTTCTATGCAGATACAAGAGCGGCGAGCCCCGCATCCTGGAACCACACAAGTGCGAGGAGATCGGTTGGTTCAGCCTTGACACGATCCCGTTGAACGATTTAACCATGGCCTCACGCAAAAGCCTGAGAAGCCTGAAGAAGTATTTTTCCGCTAGCTGATCCGCATCGTTTTTCTGATTATCCTTGAACCATTACCGTTTTTTCCGCCAATGCTGTGCTCCTGAAACTCGGTGTCCTTAGAGCTGTTGAACAATCTAGTACGTTGTAAATATAGTTCTTGATAGTAGAGGCTCTTTGTGGCACACTCTCTTGTAAGGAGGTGTCCATGAGCCAAAAACAGTTTCTGGTCCAACTAAACGAACAGGAACG
>JAAXXJ010000019.1:19017-20946 GCA_013334545.1 Nitrospirota bacterium
GAGAAAATTATACGAGGTATGATGATGACATAGTCTATGTTGGAAAGATATATTTTTAATTTCTATCATGAGCGTACTGCGCTAGCGTCTTTTGAAACGTGCTTCGAACAGAGGAAAAACCTTCCGACTATTTCCATCATCACAACAGCCATAGCAGCCGATATGGCCAATCAAAATCATTCATCGTTTACCGCCAGTGACCCACCAGTCCCCTTTATCACTAAACCACCATAACGATGAATCTGTCTCAAGGATGGTCCTTGCTAGCTCTTTCGCGTTTTCGGTCTGGAGCCTCTTCATGGAGAAAACAAGCCATTCATCAGCGTACTTATTCCCGAGATCCTTGTACTCCTTGAGCGCGAGGATCATTTCCAGCTGGTCCGCATCCTTTGCTAATCTTGCTTCTTCGGTCCTTCCCTCCTCATATTCACTGATCAGCTCCTGGATCTCGTTGCCGAATGGCAGTGTTTTTATAAGGTCCTTAACAGCTTTTTTTTCATCCGCAACGACATATTTCTTGTTAACATAGTTAAGATCGCCGGTCCTCGCTTCAGGAAGGTCATGGAAAAGGCACATCTTGATCAGCTTGTCCACATTGATCCCTGTTGTTGATCTTCCGAGTGCATATCCAATATATGTCGTTCTGAATATATGTTCCGCGACCGATTCAGCTCCGGTTCCGAGGAATTGAAAACCGCTTCGCGGTGTTCTCTTCAGCATTCCTGCTTCGAACAAAAAGTTTGCAATGTTTTTCATGAGCTCTCTTTGCGGGATTATCTCAACAGCACTTCTCGCTGGCATCCGGTGCTTTTTTCCTGGTTGTCCTGCTGATCAGTGCTGTGTGACCAGTTCTTACAATACCGTTATCGCCTTTCCCTCATATTCTACAATCTGACCCTTGCGGATCTTGCTCCTTTTTCTCATCTCCACATTGCCATCAACCTTTACACGGCCTTCTGCTATTGCTGTTTTTGCCGCGCCTCCCGTGGAACAAAGACCCTTGACCTTCAAAAGATCGTGCAGTTCTATGAACTCCCGATCTGTTATCTGGAATACTTCCAAGCGATCTCCCCAAAACTCTTCTTCCAGGAAATTTATCAGAGCATCAAACCTATCTTGCTACTTTGTTCACCGCTATCGCCGCCGGAAATATATTATCAGTGATCAAGAGAAAGAAAGATACCACGCTGGTGACAGAAAGCCAATGAATTTTTTATTCCAGCGTGCTTTTTTTCGATCGAATATGGCGACACGGAAAAGGTGTTCTCTATAAGATTATTATTACTATAATATATAAATAAAATTAGTAGTAGTAATAGTAAGTCGTGTTGATATGTTAAGATGAAACGCAACGACAGGAAAAGGAATGTAAATTCTCGAAGGATAAGGCTGATGACATCGGAACTATGCTGACGGGATTTGTGTGGAAGAAAAAGCGAAGAAAGGAATCCACAGGGTTGTGAGTATGGAATCAACAGGGATGCGTTGAAAAGAGGGTAAGTCCCTGTTATCCCGGGGGCCATGAAAAAGCTCGTCCCGATAACAGGTGAAGATGGATATGAAAGACCGTCTGTCCGGCATTACGGCCGTTGTTGATGACCATTCGATATCCACTGTTATTAAGACCGCGCTTTTCTCCGAGTGTTTGTGCAACGAAAAACAAATGCCCGATAAGCTCTCGGTCCATATGTTTGATGCTATGGATATCCCGTATATGTTTTTTGGGCACGATCAGGATATGGATCGGCGCCTGTGGGTTGATATCCTCGAATGCAATGGCGTGCTCATCTTCGTAGACCAGCTTGGCGGGCACCGTCTTTTCGATGATCTTGCAGAAGATGCAGTCTGAATCGTGACCCATTGTACGCCCCCCTAGTCCCGTGCAAAGCTCCTGAAGAAACAGCTCTTTTCTCCGGTGTGACATGCTGG
>JAAXXJ010000546.1 GCA_013334545.1 Nitrospirota bacterium
TTCATGAGGGGAATCGTGAAGGAGCCCACCGTCACGGCGTTGGCCACGGAGCTTCCGCTGATGGAGCCCATGAAGCCGCTGGCGATGACGGCCACCTTGGCAGGGCCGCCGGAGGACCAGCCGGCCAGCGCCATGGCGATGTCCATGAAGAGCTGGGCAAGGCCCGTCCGGGCGATGAAGAGCCCGAAGAGAACGAAGTGGAAGACGAAGGTGGCCACGACCCCCAGCGGGATGCCGTAGATGCCCTCGGTGCCGAGATACATGTAGTCGACGATCCGCGAAATCGAATAGCCGCGGTGTGCGAAGATGTCCATGCCCGGGATGTCGAGGAAGTAGGGCCCCAGGTAGCAGTTGATCAGCACCAGCATGGCGATGATCGGAAGCGGCGCGCCGATGCTTCGCCTTGCCCCCTCCAGGATGAGCAGAAAGGAGAAACTCCCGACGACCAGCTCCGCGTAGTCCGGGCTTCCCGCCCTCATGCCGATGTTGTTGAATTCGAGAAAGACGTAGACGGAGATCATGCAGGACATGAGCGCGAAGAAAAGGTCGAAATAGGGCATGTTGTCCTGCTTGTAGTCGACAGTTTTATTCCGGACGAGGGTGTAGATCGACCGGACCCACTGGAGGAAGAACAGAGCCAGAATGGCGAGGAAGATCCCCAGCAGGAAGATCCCCCAGAAGATCAGCGACGGGTTGAGATCCTCGAACCAGGATCGGATATCCAGATGCGTCCAGCCCAGTCCGATCCCATAGAGGACAAACCCGATCATGGCCGTGTAGAGGGGAAGGTCGACATAGAGAGCCAGGCGATCGGGCAGGTTCTCTCGCTGCTTGAAGTAGAGGACGAGGCCGAAAGTCACGATGGCAAGGGCCGCGGCGGGGCCGAAGGAAAGGCCGAGAATCTCCCGGAATACGGCCGTGTTGAGCATGGCCGCAACACCGGCATAGAGGACGTCGTAGATGAGGTGCTTTCCCCCCTTGAGGTGGACGTCCTTCTTCATCGCGTAGACGAAGAAGACCAGCGGAAGCACGAAGGCGAGGTGGAAGGAGCGGTGGCGCCACTCCTGAAGAACGCCGAAGCCCGCCGTGTAGATGTGGAAGATCGAAAGGACGATCGTCATGGCGAAGACCAGTTTCGCCGTCATCCCCGTGAGCTGTCGGAACCGCATCTCGGGGTCGTACTTGGCAATCTGTTCGATATCGTCCTTGAGCTCGGGAGATGAAAGGACCTCTTTTTTATCCTTCGCCATGTCACCTGTCCTCGTTTCCAATCAGTGCACGATCACAGGGCCCGGGGAATAAGCTCCCACGCGAATACCCTTTGCACGGATATCCGGAGCAGCCCGCTTCCCGCAAGGGCCGGGAGGGAAACGACCGTTCCACCTGTCTCAAGAGTGCCGCCGTAGGCCTCGCTCACCTGGAGTTGGATCTCGGGCAGCACCCGCCTGAGGCCGGAGAGCCTGAACCCCCTGTCGGTCCGCTCGAAGACCTCCCCTTCCGAGACGACGGCGGGAAGCCCCGTGTTCAGGGAGCCGAATTCCGTC
>JAAXXJ010000260.1 GCA_013334545.1 Nitrospirota bacterium
CTTTGAAGCCGTGAGAACGCCGATCCGGAGGCCGGCCAGCCCGATCTTCGACAGCGTCCGGAGGATGATCATGTTGCGATGCTTGTTTAAGTATGGCAGGAACGTCTTTGCCGAAAAGCTGAAATAGGCCTCGTCGATCACCACAGCGGCATCGACATTCTCGAGGATCTTTCGCATTGCCGCGTCGGAGAACCGGTTGCCGGTCGGGTTGTTGGGGCAGGCCAGGAAGATGGTCTGCCGGTCGTGTCGCCGAGCGCGGCCGCGTCGGCCAGCTCGTGCTCCGTCGCGTCCATCACGATGCCGTCGAACTGCTTCAGCGTGCGGATCGCCTTCTGGACGCTCACCGGGTTGCCGATCTGGATGGCGCTTGCCAGCGTCTTCTGAGCCTCCATGGGCTCGAAGGATGCGAACCCCTTGAGATAGGAGCGGTAGAGCGGGTTCGCGCGCTCTGCCTGGGCCACGACGATCCTCGGCAGCTTGGTGATGAGACCGAGGTCGCGCATCATGAGCAGCCCGCTGCCAAGGGCGGATACGTTCCCCAGGTTGCCGCCCGGGATGACGATGACGTCCGGCACCTCCCAGTCGAACTGCTGGACGATCTCGATGCCCACGGTCTTCTGGCCCTCGATCCGGAGCGAGTTCATGGAGTTGGCCAGGTAGATCGTCTCGTCCTTGGTGATCTCCTGCACTACGCGCATGCAGCCGTCGAAGTCCGTGTCGAGCGACAGGACCAGGGCGCCGTTGGCGATGGGCTGGACGAGCTGGGCGATGGAGATCTTGCCCTTGGGCAGGAGCACGATGGACTGGATGCCCGCGGCGGCGCAGTAGGTGGCCAGGGCGGCGGAGGTGTCGCCTGTCGAAGCGCAGGCAACGGCCTGGATCGGCGCGCCTTCGCTGATCATCTGCTTCACCTGCGACACGAGCACGGTCATGCCGAGGTCCTTGAAGGAACCGCTGTGCGAGTTGCCGCAGAGCTTCAGCCAGAGGTTGTCCACGCCGACCAACTTGCCGAACCGCTCGGCCCAGAAGAGGTTGGTGCCGCCTTCGTAGAGCGAGACGATGTTGTCGTCATGGATCTGCGGCAGGACCCATTCCTTCTTCCCCCAGATGCCCGAGCCGTAGGGCCACTGGGTTGACTTGTAGCGGTCCTCGAACAGCTTCATCCACGCCTTGGCGCTGCGGTGGGCCAGCGCCTGCATGTCGTGCCGCACTTCCAGCAGCGAATCGCAGGACTTGCACCGGTAGATGACGGTGTTGAGCGGGTAGGTCTCGTTGCACTGCTCATTGATGCATTGGAACCAGGCTCGATAGGACATGGTCGTGGACCTCTTCGTCGATTTTACCGCTTGTTCATCTTGACGTTGAACAGCGCCCTCGCCGGCTCGTGATGGACCAGATAGTTCTGTTCGATGCAGATTGGCGCCGAGTTACGTATGAAATGAAGGCGGTGAAAATTTGCAAGGCAGTTTAACAAATACGGAGTGTCCGGTCAATATAATACAGCAGGTCAGGAGTAAGGGGGCAAGGGTATAACGCAGACACAGGGACGCGGGGATGAGGAGACGTGGGGATTTCGCCTTGACTCTCAAAGACCCTTGCGGGATAATCGACGACATCCGACAATAGAGCAGAGACCGAAATGCGATACAGGTCCAGCTGACCGCGAAGACGCGATGGACGCGAAGAAAGTTTTCAGGCCGTAAATACATGATCCAAGATTTCCTTCGCGCTCTTTGCGCCTTGGCGGTAAAAGGGTTTTGTTATTTTCAGTCGAGGGATGAAATAAGAAAATGAAAAAGATGCAAAAGAAGGCGGGTACTGACGCCTGGCAGGACGAGGTGAAGCGGGTCGCCGCGGGCATCCGGCGGCGCGTGCTGGAGCACACGATTCGGCACAACGGCGGCTACCTGTCCCAGGCCTGCTCGTCGGCCGAGATCCTGGCCACGCTTTACGTGAAGGTGATGGACCTCGGCAAGATCAGGGCTCCGCTCGTGCCCAAGCCTTTCCCGGGCGTGCCGGGCCCCAATAATCCCGATTACTTCACCGGCGCTGCCTTCAACGGCCCGGGACCGGACAAGGACCGGTTCTTCCTCTCGCCCGCCCAGTACGCACTAGTGCTGTACGCCACGCTCATCGAGACGGGCCGCATGGCAGAGGAAGGTCTCGGCCAGTTCAACAAGGACGGCAGCGTGGTGGAGATGATCGGCGCCGAGCATTCGCCGGGCATGGAGACCATGACCGGTTCGCTGGGCCAGGGCATCAGCCAGGCAGCCGGCATCGCCATGGCGCGGAAGCGGAAGGAAGAGAAGGGCAGGGTGTTCATCTTCATGTCCGACGGCGAGTTCCAGATCGGCCAGACCTGGGAGGCGCTCCAGGCCCTGTCCTTTCACATGCTCGACAACGTCATTATCTATGTTGATGTGAACGGCTTCCAGTGCGACGGCAAGATGTGCACTGTCATGGACGTGGAGCCGCTGGACAGGCGGCTCGACGCCTTCGGCTGCAGGGTATTCCGGGTGAACGGCCACGACATCAGGAAGCTGTCCGATGCCGGCTCGGTCAGACCCGACGGCAGGCCCGTGGTCGTTCTGTGCGACACCGATGCCTGCAGAGGGCTCGACGTGCTCAAGTCCCGGGCGCCGAAGATGCACTATGTGCGGTTCACTTCCCCTGAGGAGAAGGCAAAGTATGCCGCTGCCTTGCAGGAGCTGACCGGCGAGCTTCCGGTGCCTGAGCAGAAAAGGCCCGCATCAGGCGCAAAGCAGGCAGGCCCGGAGATCGTCTCGCGCGTGCATGCCAAGAATCTCGTGAAGTGGGCGGCTGGCAAGCCGAAGGTGCTGGTGCTGTCAGCCGACCTCACGAGTTCCACGGAGATCGACCTTTTCCGCGACACCTATCCGGACCGGTTCCTGTCCATGGGCATTGCCGAACAGAACATGCTGAGCTGGGCGAGCGGCCTCGCGCGCGAAGGCTTCCTGCCTTTTGTCCATACCTTTGCGGTCTTTATCTATAGAAGGGCGTTCGACCAGATCGCCATGTCCGTGTCCTATCCGAACCTGCCGGTGCGCATGATCGGATTCCTGCCGGGCATCACCACGCCCGGCGGTGCGACGCACCAGGCCATCGAGGATGTGGCGATCATGCGGGCGCTCCCGAACATGACCGTGCTCGAATGCGGCGATGCGACGGATGTGGAGTCCGTCCTTAACGTGATGGAGAAGATCAACGGTCCGGTGTATGTGCGCATGCTGCGCGGTGAGATCCCGCGGCTGTTCAAGGACCCCATGGTGTTCGGCAGGGCAAGGGTCCTCTCGGAAGGCGATGACCTCACGGTGCTCAGCTCCGGCATCATGACCGAAGAGGCCATGCGGGCAGTGCTGGTCCTCCGGAAGCGGGGCCTGTCCATCCAGCATATGCACATCTCGACCTTGAAGCCTTTTAACGACCGGACCGTGATGAACGCAATCGCGAGGTCGACATACGGCGTCATCACCATGGAGAACCACACCATCGTTGGCGGGCTGGGAAGCATCGTTGCCGAGCAGATGGCAGAGGCGGGGATGGACAGGAAGCTCGTGCGCATCGGACTCCGGGACGTCTATGCCCACGGCGCGAGCAAGAACTACCTCATGAAAAAATATCACATGGACGCCATGGCTTTGATCTCAGAGGTCGAAGGACTTGTAGGTAAGAAGTTTGGAATCTCCGAGGATGAGCTGAAGGAAGTCTTCATCGCAGCAGTGCACAGCACGGCGAAGGCGGAAGCGCTATAAAACGATTGCGGATTGCGAATTGAGGATTGCGGAATGAAGAGAGAGAAAAACAAAAAGACAGAGGGGAGGGGAAGGCCTGCTCTAATCCAGGAGGCCAAAGCGCTCCTGTGCAAGCCTGAACTTGCCGATGAACTGGCAGAAGCGCTTGTGGGCAAGAACGGGGAACTGGGCTTCCTTCTGAAGGTGCTCAAGGAAAGACCGCGCACGTTCAACCCCTACCTTCTCAAAGGCATGACCGTCTACAAGGAGCCCAAGGCCCTGAACCGGAAGACCGCCGAGCTGGTGGCGGTGAGCGCTGCCGCGGCGCTCCACTGCGAGCACTGCCTCGAGGCGCACATGGGAAGGGCGGTCACTGAGGGGGCGACGCTTGACGAGATCATGGACACGATCCTGGTGGCTGGCGCGATCTCGGAGTCATCGATGCTCTCAGTCGCGTTCCGCAAGTACAAGCAACTGGAAGGGAAGATAAAGAAAGGCGGGGCGGGCAAGGAGTAGCAGCGGTCTATGAGTGGCGGGGCGTGACCGGTCGTTTAGTAGTCATTAGTACTTCCTGTTGATGTGACCTTGGCCACTCTATCCGAAGGTGTAGTCAGCAAACTGAATACCGCGATAGAATATGAATAAGTTTGTTATCATACTTTTGTCCATTTCCTGGCTAATTGGAATTATTTGTCTCGTGCATTTATGGCGACAGAAATGCTCGATACTGCGTCGGCTCTTGTGGTCAATAGTGCCAATTATCCCCGTACTGGGTCCGATGCTATACTATGCCTTGTTCGAGCCACCTCCTGTTCAGTCAAAAGATCTGCAGGCTCCGGAAAATCCCTATCTTTCGGGATGAAGGTAAACTTCCTGTTTATGTGAGTTTGGCCTATATGCCTGACTGTGTAGTTTTCATGTAGA
>JAAXXJ010000020.1 GCA_013334545.1 Nitrospirota bacterium
CTCCGGGTCCCTCCGCTCCGGGAGCGTCCCGAGGACATCCCGCTCCTGGCCGAACATTTCATCAGGAACTTCTCTGCCGTGGCAGGCAAAGTTATTCGGGGATGCTCGGAAGAGGTTATCGCCGAGCTCCAGCAGATGCCGTGGCGCGGCAATGTTCGCGAGTTCGAGAACGTGCTTCAGCGCGCAGTATTCCTGTGCAGCAGCGATACCGTGAGCAGGGGCGACCTCATGGTCGACCACGCCGGCCCGGCCGGCCCCCGTCCGGCAGGCAACGGCAAGCTTAAGGACATGGAAAAAGACATGATCATGAAGACCCTGAAGGAAGTTAACGGGAACAAGGCCAAGGCCGCGAAATTGCTCGGCGTGAGCGTACGGACAGTCAGGAACAAGTTAAGCGAATATGGGCAAAAATTGCCGGTAGGATGAAAAATATTCCTATTGCGAATGGCGGATTGCGGAATGCGGATTTTTCACAATCCGAACATGCCGCGCAACATGTTGATTCCATTCAGCAATCAGACATCCGCACTACGAAATACATTGGTATGGTAATTGTATTCATCAGCCTGAGGAGGTATCTATGTCGGATGGTTTCAGTATCTTAGAGCGGCTGGTGCTTCAGAGCAACGTCCGGAACGGCGTGCTGGCATCGAACATCGCGAACGTGGACACGCCGAACTACAAGGCGCGTGACGTCAAGTTTGGAGAGGTCCTGGGCGCGGAGATGGGCCTTGCGTCCACGGATCCCAAACATCTGTCCGGTTCCAGTTCCGGGGCAACGGCAGAACTGCGCGTCGAAGAGACACAGCCTTGGTCAGACGGCAACAATGTGGAGCTGGACCAGGAAGTGGCGAAGATGACCGAGAACGCCATGTTCTTTCAGGCGGGGATTACGCTGCTCTCCAAGAAGGTCCAGATGTTCAAGAACGCCTTGCGCACGAGCGGATAAGCAGCACAGAACTTGATCCGGCCGCTGCAGGCCAAAGAGGGAGCTTTCCATGGATTCTTTCGGTGTATTTCATGTAAGCGCATCAGCACTGTCAGCGCAGCGGCAGCGAATGAACGTTATCGCCTCCAATCTGGCCAATGCGCATTCCACACGGACCGCCGAAGGGGGTCCCTACCGGAGGCAGGACGTGGTGTTCACGACCGATTCCCAGCCGGCCGGCGAAGCAGGCCTTGCAGGCGTGAAGGTGGACAGCATTGTGCGCGATAACTCGCCCTTCAGCACGGTCTACGACCCGGGCCATCCCGATGCTGATCAGGATGGTTTTGTGGCAATGCCGAACGTGAACGTCATTGAGGAGATGGTGAACATGATGATGGCCTCGCGGGCCTATGAAGCGTCGGTCACGTCGTTCAATCTGTCAAAGACCATGTTCCTGAAAACGCTGGAGCTCGGAAAGGTTTAAGAATTTCGGATTATGTTGGCAGGGGCGGACCGCATCCGCCCTGATCCATAATTCGGCACCGTGGAGGAATAAATGACGGATGTTAATGTTGGCAAAGTTGCATCGGGCCAGGCGCTCCCATCGTTCAAGCCGACAGGCAATGAAGCCGCTGCAGGATTCGAGGACATGATGAAAGAGGCCATGGGCAAGCTCAGCCAGGTTCAGCAGGACGCTGAAAGCGCCGTGAAGGAGCTCGCTTCGGGAGGAGACCCCACCAAGGCCATCATTGCCATGGAAAAGGCTGACATGAGCTTTCAAATGATGGTCGAGGTGCGGAATAAACTGATCTCGGCCTATCAGGAAGTCATGAGGATGCAGGTGTAGTGAGAGAAGCACCAAATGACATGCATCAAAATCCAAATAAATAACAATATCAAAGGTTCAAACGCTTGAATGGTGAGTATTGAATTTTGGCTTATTTGACATTTGTGGATTGGGATTTGGAATTTGAAACATGAGGTGGAATATGGCTGATCTTGCTGAACAGATACGTACCCTCCCCACATCAAAGATCCTGGCTCTGCTTTTGGTCGTGGCTCTGGTGGTCACTGCGGGGATAATGCTCGCTCTGTGGTTCCAGAAGGGCGATCAGCAGCTCCTCTTTGCCAATCTGAGCGAAGAGGACGCGGGCGCCATCATCCAAAAGCTGGGCGAACAGAGAATCCCCTACACGACCACGGCAGGCGGGATCATGGTCCCGGCCGACAAGGTGTACGAGCTCAGGATCCAGCTCGCCAGCCAGGGGCTGCCCCAGGGCGGCGGCGTGGGCTTCGAGCTCTTCGACAAGACGAGCTTCACCATGACGGACTTTGTGCAGAAGCTGAACTACCGCCGGGCGCTCCAGGGAGAGCTCGCGCGCACCATCCGGTCGCTCCTAGAAGTGGAACAGTGCCGAGTCCATCTCGCCGTGCCGGAGAAGTCCCTGTTCGTGCAGAAGGAGGAACGGCCCAAGGCATCAGTGCTGGTAAAGCTGCGCAGCGGCAGGCGGCTGACCCAGGGGCAGATCCAGGGAATCGTCCACTTGGTATCGAGCAGCGTCGAGGGTCTTGACCCCCGGGATGTGGCTGTTGTGAACAATAACGGCGAGATGCTCACCTCCACGGTCGACGAGAACTTTGCCGCATCGAGCGGCCAGCTGGAGTACCAGCGTTCCTACGAGAAGGACCTGGAGACCCGGGTCGTCAGCATGCTCGAGCCCGTCGTGGGAAAGGAAAAAGTGCGGGCGCGCGTGGCTGCAAGCTTTGATTTTACCAAGACGGAAAAGACCGAGGAACGCTACGACCCCGACAGCCAGGTGGCGCGGAGCGAGCAGCGAAATACGGAGAAAGCCTCGAACGGGGGCACCGGCGGGATTCCCGGCGTGACATCGAACCTGCCCGGACGGCAGCAGGCCGTTCCCCAGACCGCAGGCATGCAGTCGCGGTCGGAGAAGAAGAACGAGACGATCAACTATGAGATCAGCAAGACCATCAGCCGTGTCGTCAGTCCCTCGAGTCAGCTCAAGCGGCTCTCGATCGTGGTCCTCGTTGACGGCGTCTACAGCGCGGCGCAGGGGTCGCAGGAAAAGAAGTACACCGCCCGCAGCGAGGAAGAGGTCCGGCAGTTCGAAGACATGGCGAAGAAGGCTGTCGGGTTCACTGCCGACCGGGGAGACGAAGTGAAGGTCGTGAATATGCCCTTCGAGGTCATTCAGCAGGAGGAGATCGCCGAGGCCGGGTCCGCCAGATCAACGGTCATGCCCGTGTTGATGTCCGGAGCCAGGCTCCTGGTCCCGCTCGTCGCAGTCATCCTGCTCTTCCTCATGGTGATCAAACCGCTTATGAAAACGCTTACTGCGCGAGCGCCGGCACCGCCGCAGCCCCAGGCGCTTCCCCAGACCGTAGGCGCGCTGGAAAAGGCCATGGGTGCCTCTCCCCAGGTGCAGTTGAACGAATGGGCGAAGAGGAACCCGCAGGAAGCGACAAACCTCGTCAAGGGATGGCTGGAGGAGAAATAGATGTCGTTAAAAGGGCATGAAAAAGCCGCCATCTTTCTGAGCTCCCTCAGCGAGGACACCGCGGCTGACGTGTTGAAGGGCCTTGACGTCAAGGACATCGGCAAGATCACGATGCACATGACCAGGCTCAAGACGGTCACGAAAACCACGATGGAGAGCGTCCTGCAGGAGGCGACCGAAAGCATGACCCGCGGAGATGTCCGCATGGGGGGAGAAAATTTCGTCAAAAAAGTGCTGTCCAAGGGGCTGGGAGAGGACGGGGCGAACAAGATGCTTGAGCTGGCCTCCAAAGAAGGACCGCTCGAGTCGCTCCGGTGGGTCGATGCCAAGACCCTGGTCAACTTCCTCGTCACCGAGCATCCCCAGACCATTGCGTTAATCATCTGCCTCCTTGACCCGGCCCAGGCAGCGGAGGTGATGCAGGCGCTGCCGGACAACATCAAGGTCGATGTGGCCATGCGCATCGCAACGACGGAACGGATCCCGGAAAATGCGATCGAGGACCTGAAAGAAGTGCTCAAGGGCCAGCTTGACATGGGGAAGAACAAGGGGAAGAAGCTCGGCGGGTCACGGACGGTCGCTGAGATCCTGAACCAGTGCGACCGTGCGACAGAACAGGCCGTCATCGGGAAGATAGAGGAGCAGAACAACGTTCTCGCGGACTCGATCCGGAAGCTCATGTTCGTATTCGACGATCTTGCGAAGGTCGACGACCGCGGCATCCAGATGATCCTCAAAGAAGCAAGCACCGAAGAGCTGACGCTCGCTCTGAAAACGACTTCGGAAGCGCTCAAGGAAAAGATATTCAAGAACATGTCCCAGCGCGCCGCCGGGATCCTCAAGGAAGACATGCAGACCCGCGGGCCGGTCAAGGTCTCGGATGTGGACAAAGCGCAGCAGAACATCGTGAAGATCGCGCGCAAGCTCGAGGCCGAAGGCAAGCTGATGCTTGCAGGACGAGGCGGTGAAGAACTTGTTGTATAAAGGACAGGCAAAACCGGGCGCTGACCTCGCTCGTTTCGACATGCCGCTGCTCAAGGACGACTACTCCGTTGGCCTCAGCTCCGACCATGCCGAGCGCGAGGCCTATACGCGCGCCTATGCCTCCGGTGAGAAGGCCGGATTTGAAATGGGCGAGCAGCGCGCACAGGTCCTGCTGGACAAGGTGGAAGGCCTTATCCGTGAGCTCACCACGCTCAAAAGCGCGATCATCAAGGAGGTCGAACCGCAATGCGTCGAACTGGCGCTCTCCTTGGCCCGGAAAATCCTTGTCAGGGAACTGGCCGTCAATCCAGACGAGCTCGTAAAAATGGCAAAGGAGGGGCTCCTGCGTCTGGAACGGACCGGCCAGATCACGATCAAGGTTAACCCGGCATTGTATGACTTCTTCACCAAGCACAAGCCCGAGCTGGTCCGCATCCATCCCGATATCGTTTTTGACGCCGACCCCTCGGTGTCGAAGTTCGGGACCATTGTCATGGGACCGGTCGAGGACGTGGTGACCGACGTGGACGAGCAGCTGAAGAACATCATCAAGGACATGGTGGACCGCCGTGGCGCTGATTGATCTTGCTCCCTATATCGATGGGCTTGCCGACACTGATCCCATGAAGGTCTACGGCAGGGTAATCGAGATCACTGGTATAGTCGTCAAAGCGACCGGTGTGAAAGCAAGCATCGGCGAGTCCTGCCGCATCATTTCAGGTAGCGTTGCTCTTGATGCTGAGGTCGTCGGCTTCCGGGACGGCAAAGTGCTGCTCATGGCCATCGGCGACCTGTCGGACATCAAATCCGGAAGCCGGGTCCTGCCCGTGGGCAAGAAGGTCTCGATCCGCGTCTCCCCATCCCTGATCGGGCGGGTGATCAATGACCGCGGCGAGCCCATTGACGGCAGGGGTCCCATCGGCGGTACTGACTACCCGCTCACCTCGACGACGCCGCATCCGCTCAAGCGGCGGCGGATCACCGAGCCCATTGATCTTGGCGTGCGGGCCATCAACGGTCTGCTCACCTGCGGCAAGGGCCAGCGCATCGGCATCATGGCCGGATCGGGCGTCGGCAAAAGCGTGCTGCTCGGGATGATGGCAAGGTACACCGCAGCGTCGGTGAACGTCATTGCCATGATCGGCGAACGCGGACGCGAGGTCCGGGAGTTCATCGAGAAGGACCTCGGCGAAGAAGGACTGAAGCGTTCGATCATCGTTGTGTCCACATCGGAGCAGCCGCCGCTGGCCAAGGTGCGCGGCGCCTTTGCGGCGACGGCCATCGCCGAATATTTCCGCGACCGTGGAGAGGATGTGCTGATGTTGATGGATTCCCTGACCCGCGTGGCCATGGCACAGCGCGAGATCGGACTTGCTACCGGTGAACCTCCGACCTCCAAGGGCTACACGCCGTCGGTGTTCGCGCTGCTGCCCAAGCTGCTCGAACGGGTCGGCACCTCCGAAGGCAAGGGGAGCATAACCGGGCTCTATACCGTGCTCGTCGAAGGAGATGACCTGACGGACCCTGTCTCCGATTCGGCCCGGTCGATCCTGGACGGACATATCGTCCTGTCCAGGGACCTCGCCATGGAAAACCACTATCCGGCCATCGACGTGCTGCAAAGCATCAGCAGGGTCATGCCCGATATCGTGGACGCCAGGCACAAGGAACTGGCAGCGCGGTTCATGGAGACCATGGCCATCTTCAAGAAGGCCGAGGACATGATCAATCTCGGCGCATACAAGGAAGGCTCTAATCCGAAGATCGATCTTGCCGTCGGCATGATCGACAAACTGAAGGCTTACCTGAGGCAGGGAATGCATGATCGCCGCGACCTTGCGGACAGTCTGCAGGGGCTGCATTTCCTGTTCGAAGACGCCGGGGCGAAGGCATGACCAGAGAAAAGATGGTATGCAAGGTCCTTGAGGTGAAGGGGATAAAGCGCGAGCAGCTCGAGGCCGAGGTGCGGAAGGCCCGCACGACGCTGGCCGCCGAACAACAGAGGCTGCAGGACCTTGAGCAGGCCTATAAAGCGAACAGTGTCGAGCTGACCGACCGGCAGATAGCGGGCACGCTCCCCGTCCGCGAAATGGATGTCTATTACGGCTATTTAAAGCACGTCGCCAGACAGATCCAGCAGCAAAAGGAGCTCATCGTGATCCGCCAGCGCGAGGTTGCCGAGCGGGAAAAATGGATGGTCGAGGCCTATAAAGAACAGCGGCTGGTCGAGATCCTGCGTGACAAGATCGTCTGTCAGGAGGCAAAACTGGCGGGACAGGCTGAACAGAAGGACAGGGACGCCGAATTTATCATGAGGAAAACAGAGCGATGAAAAAGGCAGAAGCCGGAAGTAAGGAGCCAGCATCCAGAAAGCAGAGACAAAACAGGAAGCGCGAGCTTGTTGTCTTTTGTCTGAATTTCGTATGTTGTCTTCTCGCCGCCGTTGCTTTCGCCCAGGAGGATTCCCTCAGGCTTGTCGAGGAAAAGCGCCTGGAGCTCAAAGAACGGGAAGACGCGCTCAAGCGGGACGAGCTGCGGCTTACGGCCCTCAAAAAGGAGGTGGACGAGAAGATCCAGTCCTATACCGACCTACTCGCCCGCGTCGAGGCCGCGCTCAAGCGTGTGGAGCAGGTGAAGGGCGACAAGATCGAAAATGTGGTGAAAGCCTATGAGGCCATGCCTGCCGAGGATGCAGCCGCCAGACTGGCTGCTCTTGATAACGACACGGCGCTGCTCATCATGACCAGGATGAAAAGTAAAAAAGTCGGTGCTGCGATCGCGCTCATGGAGCCGCACAAGGCCGCCGTGCTCACGAAATACATGACGGTCCTGGCAATAAAGAACAAGGCACCATGACCCGCTCCTGCCCTGCTTGCGCGCAGGGCGGTAAAAAGGATACGGTAGAGAAGGACGCCCTGCCCTGGAGTCGTTTTCCACAGCCTCTTCGTGCCTTTAAACGTTGTCGCAAGGTTTCCTTTGCGTACGTCGCGATGTCGCGACATAATTGTTCCGTCGTTTTTTTGAATGCGAGCGGCCTGCAACAGCGACACTGTCTTGAAGAAAATGCGGTCGCAAGCACTCCACAAGAGGCCATGCCGATTTGGACCACACCAGAACTGAATGAACTGCTGACGATCAAGGAGCTGCCGCTCCGCCTGCTGCCCCCTAAGCAGATAAAAGCGGCGTTCCTGGCTGAAGCCGCTCCCGGTGACATGGCCGTCATCAACATCGATGACGACTACCTGGAGTTCCTTGTTGCTGCAAAGGAACGGAGCATGAGCGGGCCGATCATCCTCATCTCGCCGGAGCCGACCATCGTCGAGTCAGATCTTCATCGCTACCACGCCCTGGTCCTTGACCTCAAGAAGATGGGCACTGTTGCCGTCAAAAACATCGTCCATGTGATCGTCAATCTGGCCATGCAACAGGCCAACGCACTCAATCCCGACATGCAAACGGTCTGTATGGCCTCTGAACGGGCGGAGGACCATCCGATCGAGGATCGTGCCGCGATCCGTGAACGCCTTCGGTTTGCACAAAAAAACGAGATCCCGGCAATGATCGCGTTCGAGACCATGGAGAACGGAGAACCGGTAAAAGTGCGGGGTCTGTGCTCTATCCGGGAGATGACCGAAGACTCCCTCGTTTTCCATAAATTCAAGCAGTCGACGCTCTTGAAAGCCATGAAAAAAGGGCTGTCCATTCAGCTCTATTTTACGTACAAGCAGAAAAACCACGGGTCCACGGTCACTATCCAGAGCACGACAGACAAGGATGTCATCACCTCGGTGCCCACGCATCTGTTCATCGCGCGAGAGCTCCGCATCCAGCCGAGCCAGAGCAAGCCCATCGGCCTGTACGTCCTCATTCCCAATGAGCCGACGACCATCGTCCAAGTCACGGATATCAGCCCTCGGGGCATAGGCTTTGTCTGCATGCGGGACCTGCCGGTTGACAATGTGTATGGACTGACCATCATGCTTCCCGACCCTCAGGCCGTTGTGGTCACCGGCGGGATCATCCGCTTCAAGAAGGAGTCCGGCCAGGGCATCCGGTATGGCGCAGAGATCCGGCCCCACCCGTGGGACGAAGAGAGCATTGCGCGCTATGTCATGAATCGCGAAGCAGAGATCATAAACCTGCTCAGGAACAGATGATAACAGGCCTCGTCAGGTAATGGCTGTTCGCATGGTTATCCGCTGTGCCCAGAAGGATATCTTCTGCATTTGCACGCTGCCGGCATTCTGCCATAAAACACGCGTCAGTGAAGGATGCGCCGCCGCCTCCCCACAATAAGAACATCCCCCATTGAGGCACGAGGGCATTCTGTCCTGCTTTCGTACTATCCGTTCGCATGAATATCCTGCTGTAGAAAAACTGCTACAAAGGAGAGGTGCCGGAATGAACGCCCTTCAGGGAGTCGGGAGTGGAACTTCTCTGCGTTCCTTGCGGGATTCATATACGCCTCTTCGGTTGTCGACGGGGATTTTCCCCGCGCTCACGGAGCCATGGACATGACCTTGCTCACGACCTCGCTCATTTCATGGACCCGGTAGGGCTTAACAATGACCCCGAGGAAGCCGAAGTCGCGGTAATTCGTCATGACGGGATCTTGGGAATACCCGCTGGAGACGATGGCTTTGACCGCGGGGTCCATCTGGAGCAGTATCTGCAAGGCATCCCTGCCGCCGATGCCGCCCGGCACGGTCAGGTCGAGAATGACGGCCGAGAAAGGCCGCCCCGCATCGCGGGCGCTGCGGTACCGCTCGACGGCCTCTCTTCCGTCCCTGGCGCTCTCGACGTCATACCCGGAGGCCTGCAGGATCCTTCCGGCCGTATCCCGTATGATCTCTTCGTCATCCATGATCAGGATCCGTCCCGTGCCGGGGACCAGCGTGCTGCCTGCCTTGTTCTCTGGCGCGGCCGCCTGCTGTGACGCGGGAAGAAGGATGGTGAAGGTCGATCCCCGGCCCTGCTCCGAATCCACAACGATGTCCCCGCCATGTTTTTTGATGATCGTGTAGGACGTGGCAAGCCCAAGGCCGCTACCCGTCTCTTTGGTCGTGAAATAGGGGTCGAAGATCCTGGCCGCATGCTCCTTCGGAATGCCGATGCCGTTGTCGGCGATGGCGATCTTGACATACTGCCCTGCCGGCAGCGCCCGGCTGTTCTGCGCGTCGAGGCTCACGTTCTCTGCGCTGATCCTGAGCATCCCCCCCTGCGGCATTGCCTGGTCGGCGTTGATGACCATGTTGTACATGACCTGGCGCAGCTGGCCCAGGTCCGCATCAACGGGCCGGAGGCCTTCGGGCAAGGAATACGTACAGCCTGCCTTGGAGCCCCGCAGGGCAAAACCCGCCGCCTCCCTGATCAGATCGCCGATCATGACCGTTTTCTTGATCGGCTCGCCCCCGCGTGTGAAGATGAGGAGCTGCTGCGTAAGATCATGCGCTCGAAGGGTTGCCTGCTCGGCCTTTCCCAGGATGGCGGTGAGCTCCCGGTCCTGCGGCGCGTGGATCTTCGCCAGCTCGATGTTGGCCGTAATTCCCGTGATGAGATTATTGAAATCGTGGGCAATGTCGCCGGCGAGAATACCGAGCGATTCGAGCTTCTGCCTGTTCAGGCGTTCCTTTTCCAGCAACTTGCGGTCCGTATTGTCCCGCGAATTGATGACCAGACGTACAGTCCGGGATTCATCAATAGTGCTCTTCCCGATGGAATCAAAGATGCGCCAGGAACCGTTCTTATGCCGCACGCGAATCTCGATGGACGCAATACTGCCCGGCACTGCAATGAGCTTCCCCATGGCATCCTGCGCTGCCGGCCGGTCGTCGGGATGCAGGTAGTCGAAAAAGTTCACGCCGATCAGCTCTTCATGCTGGAACCCCTGCAGTTTTTCGACGGCAGGGCTCTCGAAGAGGATGATGCCGGTGCTGTCCAGGACCGTGATGAGGTCGGTAGAGTTCTCGATCAGGGAGCGGAAATATATTTCTCCCTGCCTGCGCAGGCCCTCGGCGATGTCGCGCGCGGCCTTTTCCTCCTGAAGCCGGGCGTTGGCAATAGACCATTCCGCAGTACGCTCTTGAACCAGCACTTCCAGCCGGTCCCGGTGTCGGGAGAGCTCTTCCTCGGTCCTAATATGCCCCGTGATCTCCGACCGGAGTTCTTCATTCAGGGCGTCGGCCCGTTCTTTTGCTGCGGCAAGAAACGCAACCAAGCTGCTATTCTCATAGCGCAGCCGCAGTGACTGCAGTGACACGTTGTGCACATGCATCGCCATGACGTGGACCAGGATCGAGAAGAGAAGGATCATGCCTCCCATGGCGACATGGATCTCGTCGCCAAAGGAAAAAAAACGGATGATCAGGGGCGCCAGCGCCGGAATGCTGAATGCCAGAAAGGCGGTCCTGATGACGGAAAAGGTCCCGGCGGCGCCAGCCACCATGCCGCCCAGAACAAAGGCGATGAAGACCTGGTGGGTCATCGAACCTGAAGGGAGCAGCAGCAGGCCGGAGGCGCCCCAGGCAACGCCGGACAAGGCCAGCCCGGCGATGAACCAGGCCCCCCAGCGGCGCTCATCGGCAGCAGTGGGTCGGGCGAACCGGTATTGGCGGATGTGGACGGCGCGCAGCAGGGTGACCAGGAGGAGGCAGGCAAGCCAGGAGAAAAGCACCGGAGGGGCAACGAGGTTTCTGAGAACATAGGCGAGCACTGCGGCATTGACAAAGGTCGCCGCCATACCCAGGGGAGCGTTGTCGTAGAGCAGCCTGACCTGGTCTGCATGGATCTGCGATCGCTCGTCAGTCATGCGTCCCTCTTCGGGAAGAATTATTTTGTTCATGGGATTGGTAGAATGCGATCGTTAGTTGAAATCGTAGAAGAGGCTTATCCAATGATACGTTTGTTTCGCGATAAAACGATTGCGAATAACAAGAAAGGGGCTCTTTTTTTTACATACTAGTCAGTTTTCGCGGAAAAGGCAAGGTCAAAAAGGCGAAGGGTCAAAAGGCGAAGTTTGAGGTGCAGATGTTCGACAAGTACGGAGCGCGTTGGCGAAAGACGCCAAGACCGCACTCATTGAAGATCCCTGCAGCAAGCCGCAGGGAATCTTCAGTCCTCGAGGGAATCATAGGTATTCTGATCGCTTGCTAACCCCGCAGCAGGCTACGAGGAATGCACTCGCTCTTGGATGCAGGAGCTCATCCCCCGTGGAAGAGGTGATCGTCAAAGCAAGCGGGATCACGTAATGGCCAACGGGACACACCTGGCCGCGGACAGGCTATCTGGGCGGGGCAGCGGACGCAGGAACGGGAGTGACGGTGGGTACTGACGGGGACTGGGACGCGGATGGCGGAGCCCCCTTCTCAGGAAAGAGAAGGATGATGCTGATCCGTCTATTGCGTGGATCTTCGGGGTCCTCCTTGATAAAAGGCACCGTGTCGGCGTAGCCGGCGACACGCGTAAGCCGCCCGGGATTCAGGCCGAAGCTCTCGAGTTGTTTTTTTGCCGTGAGAGCGCGTTCAGTCGACAGCTCCCAGTTGCCCCGTGTTGCTGATGAGCGAAACGCAAGGGAATCGGTGTGGCCTTCGACGGACATCGGGTTCGGCATATTCTTTACCTGTTCGCCGATGACCTGCATGATCCTGGTTGCCATGGGGGTAGGATCGGATGAACCCACATCGAACATGGGTTTGCCCGCCTTGTCCACGAGCTGGATCCGCACACCGCCCTCGAACACATCGACCATGACCTGGTCCTTGATGTCGCCGAGCTTGGCTTCGATGGCCTCTTTGATGGTTTCTTTGAACTCCTCCGCTTTCTGCTGCTGGTTCTTGCCGCTCATGTCCGGCGAGAGCTTATCCTCGGATTCTCCCCCCTGATTGAACATCTCGCTCGATTTTTCCATGAACGATGTGCCGCTCTGCTGAAAGATGCTGAAACTCTTGAAGTAGGTGGCCATACGCGCCCGCTTTTCCGTTGACACCATGGAGAGAAGCCACAGCAGGAGAAAGAATGCCATCATGGCGGTGACGAAGTCAGCATAGGCAACCTTCCAGCTGCCGCCATGGGCGCCTCCGCCTGATATCTTCTTGACCTTCTTAATGATGATCTTGCCCTTTTGGTCGCTCATTTTGCCTTGCCCCGCACGGTCTTTTCCAGCTCATCGAACGTCGGCTTTCCCTTTTCCGGTATCGCCCGTCGGCCGAACTCCACGGCCATTTGAGGGGCCGAACCTCCCACGAAGGCAACGAGAGCCACCTTGACGACCTGCAGCGGCACAGCGTTCTCCTCCGCCTGGCTCTCGAGATTGGTGGCAATGGGGCCCACAAAACCGTAGGACAGCAGCACGCCGAGAAACGTGCCGACAAGAGCTGCGCCGATCGAGGCGCCGAGGACGGCAGGCGGCTCGTTGATTTTGGCCATGGTGAGCACCACGCCGAGCACGGCTGCAACGATACCGAGCGCAGGCAGACCGTCGGCGACCTTCGAGATGCTGTGCGATGGAATCAGCGCCTCGTGGTGGTGGGCGTCGATCTCGATGTCCATGAGGTTGTCGAGCTCGTGCGGCGGAATGTTCGCGGTGATGATGACTTTGAGGTTATCGCAGATGAAGCTGAGCATATGGCGGTTCGCAAGCACACTGGGGGACTTGCGAAAGATGGGGCTCGTCTCAGGGCGTTCGATGTCGGACTCGATGGAGACGAGCCCTTCTTTGCGGATCTTGGAGAACAGCTGGAAGAGGAGCGAGAGCAGCTCGAGATACTTTTCCTTGCTCTGGGACTTGGGGCTGAGCACGGTCAGGAGGCCTTTCAGGACAAGACCGAAGACCCGCGGGGTGGAGGAGATCAGAAAAGCGCCCATGGCTGCTCCGCCGATAATCAGGAGCTCGACCGGCTGGAACAGAAGGCTCAAATTGCCGTGCTCCAGGACATACCCGCCGACAACGGAAGCAATGACAACAATCACGCCGATGATAGCGAACATAATCTATTTCCTCTGGCCGCTTTCTTTGAGATCGGACACGCCCGACCGTGCCCCGGTTCCCGTGGGAAGTTCGATCGTGAACAGTGCGCCGCCCTCTGCACTGTTCTGGACCCGGATGGTCCCTTCGTGCTCGGCGATGATGCCGTGCGAGAGCGACAGCCCAAGACCCGTTCCGATGCCCACTGGCTTGGTCGTGAAGAACGGATCAAAGATCCTGGAGAGGACCTCCGGCGGGACCCCTGCCCCATTATCAGCGACGGTGATGATGACCCGATGGCCGTCCCGGTCATACCGCGTGGTAAACATGACCCTGCCGTGAGCTTGGCCGGAGCTCGCGATCGCCTGCTCCGCATTCAGCAGCAGATTCAGGATCACGTGCTGGATCTGCTGTGTGTCGACAAAGACCGTGGAAACCGGGTCGTACTCCCTGACGATCTCTATCTTGTTCTTCCGGAGCCAGTAGCTCCTGATGTCGATAACGCGGTCGATGATATCGTTGACCGACTCAAGGCTCTTCGTCGGCGCCTGCTGGCGCGAGAAGGTCAGGAGATTGTCAACAATCTTCTTGCACCGCTCCGCGCTTTCCAGTATCTTCCGGACTTCCTGACGGACGCTCTCGTCGGTCACTTTCATGACGAGAAGTTCGGAATAGGCGATCGCGCCCGTCAGCGGGTTGTTGAGCTCGTGTGCCACGCCGGAGACCAGGAGACCGATGGACGCCAGCTTGTCGGCATGATGAAGCTGGTCCTTGAGCCGCTTGAGTTCGGTAATGTTCTTCATCACCTGAATGCGAAGCTGCACACCGTCCTCCACAAGGGGAAAAACGCTGATCTGATAGGTCACGCCGCCTAACACCTTCTCAACAGTTCGGGGGCTTTGGTCTGACCCTGCGGCGAAGGTGCAGTCTCCCAGAATATCCATGCCGAACAGCTCGGCACACTGCCTGCCGATGACCTCACGCGGAGACATGCCGAACGCCGCTGCGAATGAGTTGTTCACCTTGACCAGCCGGTGCCCCTCATCAACAACAAAAATGTAGTCCGTAATGGCGTCCATGACCGCCATCCATTGCTTCTGGCTCCGGATGACTGCCTGCAAACGCTCCAGCTGGTCCTGCGCCTCTCTTGCGCGGGCAATGGTGCGTTCTGCCGCGAGCGGCATGGACGCCGCCCCGGTAACATCGTCAACCAGGCAGTCAGCCGCACCGGCGCGGATCGCGTCCAGGGCCGCATCAACGTTGTAGCTTCCAAGGACCACGATCGTCGGCGCCGAGTTCCCGGCCTTCCGCAACTCGCGCAATACGATCGGCACCTCCACGCCGCACTGGGCCGCATTAACAAAAACCGCATCAACGGTCTCGCGCTTTATGAAATCGAACCCCGCAGCCAGCGATGGGACAAACTCCAGCCGGATTTCCCGCCCCGAATGACCGAATGCCGACGTGATGCGGTCCCGGCTCTGGGGGGAGTTCTCGATGAACAGTATCCTATACCCGTCCTCGTGGGGATACAAAGATGATATCTATCCTCCTGTTCCGTGCCCTTCCCTCGGGAGCTGCGTTCGAAGCAACAGGCCGAAATTCGCCGTACCCCGCCGTCGAGAGCTGATCGGGATTCACCAGGTCTTCGGTCACGAAGAACGCAAAGACCGCCGCGGCCCGGGCGGCCGACAACTCCATATTGGAAGCAAACCGGGAATTACGCAGGGGTATGCTATCGGTATGCCCTTCGACGATCACCGTGCGCTGTGTTTGCTTGATCAAGGGAGCTACCGCCGCGAACAGCGGCCGCGCTTCAGCTCTGATCTCCGCCGTGCCGCTTTCGAACAGCAGCGTGTCTCCCAGGGACAGCACCACACCCCGCTCGTCCCGAGATATGACAATGCCTTCCATGGTGGTGAATTTCTTAAATCCTGCGCGCAGTTCACTCTCGAGGTCGATGTCTGCATAGTTCGGCACCGTGATACCTTCAATGACCGCGGTGTCGACGGCCTCGATCGAATCCACTTTGAACGCCGTTTTCATGGATCCGGTGAAGCGCTTGAGCTTTACCTGGTCCACGTTGCTGATCGCGTAGAGCGTGGTAAATAAGGCGAACAGGAGCGTGATGAAATCAGCATAGGAGACGACCCATCGGTCAGTATTATCGCGGTCCTCGTTTGTTTTCCGTTTTCTGCGCATGGGTTCACCTGCTGCCGGCGTCGTCATTCGTTTCGACAAAGGTCCTGAGCTTTGCTTCGAGATAGTGAGGATTGATCCCCGCCTGGAGCCCCACCACTCCCTCGAGCGCCATCTCACGAAAGGCCAGTTCCCGGTGCAGCCGGTTGGTCAGCTTTCGGGAGATCGGCAAAAGGACGAGGTTCGCCGCACCCACACCATAGATGGTCGCCACAAAAGCAACGGCAATGCCGGCCCCGAGTCTGGCGGGGTCGGAGAGATTCTCCATGACATGAATAAGCCCCAGCACAGCGCCGATGATTCCGATGGTCGGAGCAAAACCGCCTGCGGTATCGAACACCTTGGCGACCCGGCGCTGTTCCTCTTCGAATGTCGCATTCTCCTGCTGCATGGTCTCGATAAGCATCTTGGGGAGCATGCCGTCGACCGACAATTTCAGCGCCCTGCGGAGAAAGGTGTTCTCCAATTTCGGGATCTCCGGCTCCAGGGCGATGAACCCGTTCCGTCGGGCCGTCTGTGAAAACCGGATAAGATTGCGAATCAGGGTTTCCGCCTCGGCATCGGTTCTTTTTTCAAAGAAGACATGCTGAAGAGACATGACCGCCTTTTGGATGTCGCGGAAGGGGAAACTGAGCAGGGTCGCACCGAGGGTCCCGCCGAATACGATGAGGGCCGCCGTGGGCTGAAGAATGGAACCGATCTTCCCGCCTTCAAGAAGATTGCCGCCGACCAGCGCGAGAAGCCCCAGAAACAGTCCTATAAAGCTCGCCCGGTCCATTACGCGCCCTGGTCCTGTTCGCGGTATCGCCTGACGATATCCCGCTGGCGCTTCAGCGTATACTGGATGATGGCGTCGCGCACCTCTTCGGTCAACCCGATAAAATTCAATGAAACGATGGTCGTGCCGGCTACCGGCTTTTCGACCCGCACAGCCTTTCCATGGGCAACGATGCCGACAGCAGGGTTGGTGGGAAGGAGCATTTTGATCTCGATCAGGTCTCCCATTCCAATATCATCATGCTCCACGGCGAACCGGATCCCCGATGCACTGATGTTCACCGCTCGCCGTTCAGCCTTGGTAAGGCCCTCGCTTTCGACATTGATATGCTCAAGGATCAATCCCAGCTTCGCGTTGATATCGACCAGCATCCGCCAGAGCCGCGGGTTCATGGTATCATCGGTCGTCTCAAGTTCTGCGATCTCCTGGCCATACCCGCCGTAGATCCTGGATTCCGGAAGGGCTTCCCCGACGTTCATTTTTTTATGGATGACCGGGAACCTGTCGTCGACCCGGAAGTAGCCGCGCTTGCCGGTCCATACTCTTTTTAGCCGGACCGCATTGCCCTCACGGCCGATAATCTCATTATAGTAGTCAACATCATCGGAGGCATCCGATATCATGACATACTGCCCCGGAACCAGTTTTGCCGGAGAATCTGCCGGGACATGGAGCACGATCGCGTCGTTGTCGACGGACTGGACAATCGCGCCGTAGCGCTGCATGCCCGGCATCATGCAATAGGTGATCGTTTCACCTGAACGCAAAGCCATAATGGGACCCCTTTCACCCAGTGACCGAAGACCATCGATGCGTCCAGCAGTGTGTGCTGCTGGCATCAGATGGGATATCGAACGCTAACAGGGATGCTCGCCTTAGACCTGGACAGACACACAAACAACTTCCCCGTCGAACTGTGCATGGGAACAATGCAGGAGCTCCGACACGGCAAAGGCCTCGGAGCGGGCCTCCCGGTTCGGCCGGGTCGAGGTCATGGCATCAAAGGCATCGGCAACAGAGAGAATTCGGGCCGTCATCGGGATCTGGTAGCCGGCAAACCTGTCGGAGTATCCGCTCCCATCGAAATGCTCGTGATGGTGCAGGATGAGCTCTCGTTCTTTAGGGAAGAACCGCAATGGTTCCATTATATTACCCCCAATGACCGGATGCAAGTTAATCTCCAGCTTTTCCTCGGGCGTAAGCCGGCCGTACCACCGATCCCCGGCATGGTGAGATCGGTGAAGACGACATCATAGTCGCTCTCGCTCACCCGCTGAAGGCCAGATATGCCGTCAGACACTGTTTCAGCCGTGTAATTGCCGGTCTGGGTGAATGGCAGCGTGAGAGCGTCGCGCACAACGGGGTCGTCGTCGACAACGAGGGTCCTGCCCTTATCCATTTCCCTTGACCAGCCGTTCCTTCAGGACCTCCGCCTCGTCGGTGAGCAGCACGTTCATGGTCTTGAGCTTTTCTATCCGTTCGAGCCAGCCCGTGGTCACGTCGGGATTTCCGCTTCCTGCAACGGTCTTCAGGATATCCATATCGCGATAGGTGTCCCGCAGGTTCTTTTTCAGTTCACGGTTTTCCCTGATGAGCAGCGACCGCTGGTAGGCGCGTTCGGCGAGAATGGAGATCTCGCGGGTCTTGAACGGCTTGGTGAGGTAATCGTAGGCACCTGCCCTGATCGCTTCTAGGGTCGTATCGAGTGTGCCATAGGCCGTGAGTATGACGACGGCTATATCCTGATCGGTCCGCACCGCGTACTTGAGAACCTCGAGACCGTCAGCCCCCGGCATCATGAGGTCCGTTATCACCATCTGGATATCCTGGGTCCGGAGCCGGCTGATCGCCTCGAGACCGTCCTGTACCGTAACAACCGCGTACCCCTCCCGAGCGAGAGTCGTGGCAATGACATCACGCGCGATCTCATCATCGTCGGCAATCAGTATTCGGAAATCCGGCTTTATCATAACATCGTCGCTGCCCGTGGCTCCTATCGTGTCTTCCGTATCGTATCAAGCGCGTCGGTCCTTGCCTGGTCCATGATCTGCCGCTTCTTCCCGTCCGAGGAGATGTTCACAGCGTCCTGCGGCCTTCTCTGCTCCTTTTCAGGGATCGAGAAAATCTTAAGTTTCGCGAGCCGGCCACAAAGATGAGCCAACTCATTGATAGGAAAGGAAAATACCATCACGGTCGTACTCCCATACCTGCCCCTCGAATCAAGAATACACTTCATCTGTTGTTATCGGCATACGAGGAACGGAACTTTAGCGTTTTTTCACGTTCCCCGGAAAACGGCGATTAAAGTATTCATCGGTGCTGCCGATAAGATTGCCAAGAAGGCAAGGACACACTGGTCAGGAAAGGAGGCACAAGACACAGAACACCGACCGATCCGAAATCTTCGAGCACCGGCAAGAATGCCGGAACTAATAAACTTAGAAAAAGGAGAACTACGAACATGGCATTTAACGATATTTCACTAACCGCAGGAATGAGAAACAACCTCGTCAGCCTCCAGGACACCGTCAGCCTTCTGAACAGAACGCAGGTTCGTCTTTCTTCGGGCAAGAAAGTCAACAGCGCCCTTGATAACCCCACCAGCTTCTTTGCGGCACAGGCATTGAACAGCCGCGCCGCAGATCTTTCTGCGCTTAAAGACAACATGGGGCAGGCGATCCAGACGGTGACAGCGGCAAATAATGGCATCAGCGGCATTACGACCCTGGTCGAAGCGGCAAAAGGTATTGCACAGTCCGCCCTCAGCACCTCGGACACGACGAGCCGGGCTAGCTTTGCGGCCCAGTTCGACGGGATCGTCGCCCAGATCAACACCCTCGCGCAAGATTCCGGCTACAAGGGAACAAACCTCTTGAACAACAACAACCTGACGGTCAATTTCAATGAAACAGGCTCCTCGAGCCTGACGATTTCCGGTACTGCCGCGAATGCAGGCCTCACGTTTACCGCGGCAGCCGCTGCCTGGACCACGACCGACAATACTGCCATCAATACGGCGGTTACCGAGCTCGGAACAGCAACAACGTCACTCAGGAACACGGCGTCAAGCCTGTCTGCGAACCTTGCAATCGTCAACGCTCGCCAGGATTTCACGACGCAGATGGTGAACACGCTTACTGCGGGCGCTGATAAGCTTACGCTTGCCGATATGAACGAGGAAGGGGCGAACATGCTGATGTTGCAGACCCGCCAGGCCCTCGGCACCACGGCCCTGAGCCTTTCGGCCCAGGCGGCCCAGTCAGTACTGAAACTGTTCTAGCCTGATCCCGTTTATGGCGGGGACGGAGTATTCCGTCTCCGCCGCTTTCTTCATCCCTAGGTAACGGACCATGGCAATCATCAATACAATAAGCAGCAACCAGGCTCAGTTCCCGTTCAACCGCGTTGATTCCGTTGCGGATCCCGCGATCCGCCAGACGAACGCCGGGAAGGACATCGGCACGCCCAAAAACGACCCCGTTCCCCTCCAAAAACACGACGGCAGCCGGGCCGCGCTCGGTGAGCGACAGACGATCAATGCATCCCTCAATAATGCGGCCATGAGCATCAGGACTGCCGACAGGACCATGCAAACCATCGGCGGTCATATCAGCAGCATGAGGGCTCAACTCGATATCATCGTGAAACATTATCCTCCCTTCCTGACCACTAGCCCTGAACGGGTCAGGGCATTACGAAGTTTCAGCGCATTCCGGAGAGAGATCGATGCGATGACCCTTCCTCCCCGTAATGACGGCGCAGCAAAGATCATGGCGGACCCTGCGGTGTTCCCGCAGGCTGGAAACCAGACCATCGCGGTCGGCATGGGCGGTGCCGGGACCCTCCAGGGTCAGCAGGTTCATACCGGTCCGTCAGGGCTCAACATTCCCGCACTGACCGATACGGCCACGGATGCGGAGGTCAATGCCGCGATCAAGAGCCTGGATGCGGCGCAGACCACGCTCGGCCTGCGGCGTGCGGGGCTCAGCTCCGACGCTGCCAATCTCCTCCCCCCGGGCACGTTCACGGACAGGGCGGCCGAACAGACGAGCGTCACCGTCGGGAAATCGATCGCGCAGGAGCCCTCGCAGGGAGTTACCCGGATGCGGCCGGTGCTGCTGCAACTGGCATAGATCATGGGACTGAAGATCACACTGAAGCCCCATGAGCGGCTGATCATCGGCGGGGCGGTCGTGGCCAACTTTCTGGTCCAACCGGCGATTGCGTCGCAGATCGAATCGTTCCGCTCCATGTGGCCGGAACGGACGATCCGCTCTGCCGGTCATCTCAATGGCGCGG
>JAAXXJ010000261.1 GCA_013334545.1 Nitrospirota bacterium
GGGCATTGACCAGCTGCCGCATCTGGAGCTGACCCGCGAGATCGGCCGCAGGTTCAACGCCTTCTACGGCGACGTCCTGCCTGAGCCCCAGCCGCTCCTGACGCAGTATCCCAAGCTCCTGGGCACCGACGGCCGCAAGATGAGCAAGAGCTACAACAACTGCCTGTACCTGTCTGATTCGCCCGAGGAGATCACGAAGAAGGTCATGGCCATGGTCACCGACCCGGCGCGCCAGCGGCGGTCGGACCCGGGGAACCCCGATGTCTGCCCGCTCTACACCCTCGACCAGATCTTCGCGCCAAAATCCTGGTGCGACCATGTGAACGTGGAATGCCGCAAAGCCGGCATCGGCTGCGTGGACGACAAGAAGGAGCTCCTGAAGCACCTCCTCGAGTACCTCCGACCCCTGCAGGAGCGACGGAACGCGCTCATTGCTGATCCGAAGAAAGTCGCCGAGATCATCGCCGCGGGGTCCGCCAAGGCCCGTGTTGTGGCGAGGGAGACCCTTGCCAAGGTCCAGGATGCGATGGAGCTGTAGACAAGCTCCTTTGATACTGATGCTCGAAAGCCGCCAGGACCTTCTGGCGGCTTTTTTTCTTACCTGCTCCGGTCTGCCATCAAAGAGGCCGCCCAAAAAAAGAGAGTCGTTTTTTTCTGCGGTCCGGCTCACACTGCGCTGCAGGCATGCAGTTTGTCCGTGGTTTCCTGTTCTGCTCTATCCTATCCTCAGCACTTCCGCTGGCGCACGCGCTGGAAGCGAAACGGTGATGTGCCATGTTTCCGTGACGCATGCCTGTGCATCGTCAGTGCTCACGGACCGCAGGGGCTCTGGGAAATGCGTGAACCAACGTCATTCGTCTCTGCTCTTGCCTTTCCCCAAACCCGGGCAGCCTGGCTGCGACGACTGTGCGTATGCATGCCTTTACGCGGATCGAACAGGAACCGACCCCAAAGCAGCGTGCCTGCAGGGGAAGCGCTGCAGATGTTTGTCAGATCATGACGGGAACAAGCACATGTGCCCTGCATACTTAGCACAGCGGAGCCACCGGGCTGCCCAAACAGAGAATCGATTTTTTCTGCGGTCCGGTTGAAGTCCCCTGCAGCAAGCTGCGGGAAGCTTCAACGACAGGCAACGATAGTGTTTTCGTAACGCTCTCCTCTCCTACTCCATACCTGCAGATGTCCGCTTGATTTTCACTGCTGATTGCGCTATGCTCCTCGTGCCTGCAGTTTATGATCCTTGACCGAGGGGGTCTCCCGTGCGCAGATTGCTTCCTGTTCTGTTCCTCCTTGCTGCCGCCGTTGATCCGGCGCCGGCACACGAAACGACGGCGACCTCGGCCAACATCTCGCTGGACGAGAAGCTCGGTGTCGTCATCCCCGCAGATATTTCGCTCAAGGACGAGAACGGAAGACCGGTGAACCTGAGGGACCTCGTGGACCGGCCCACCATCGTCGCGCCGGTCTACCTCCATTGCTCCCATGTCTGCCCCCTGCTCCTGACGAACCTCGCCGAGGCCCTCGGCAAGATGGACATCGTGCAACCGGGCAGGGATTTCCGCGTCGTCGCACTCAGCTTTGACGAGCAGGAAGGACCGGAAACAGCGCGGGAGAAGAAGCCGAACTACCTCGCTGCCGTCGGCAGGCCCTTCCCGGCCGATTCGTGGCCGTTCCTGACCGGCGACAACGGGAACATCAGGAAGTTCACCGATGCCGTGGGGTTCACATTCCAGCGGGACGGCGAGGACTTCTCCCATCCTGTGGTGGTGATCGTCCTGGCTCCGGGCGGCAAGGTGACACGGTATCTCTACGGCACGTCGTTCCTTCCCTTCGAGCTCACCATGGCCGTCACCGAGGCAGCTGCGGGAAAGATCGGCTCGCCTGCGGCACGGGTCCTCAACTATTGCTTCAGCTACGACCCGCTCAAGAAATCCTATGTCTTCAACATCCTGAAGGTCGTGGGGACGGTGATGATCCTGACGGTGGTCTCATTCTTCCTCTATCTCGTGGCTACGACGAAAAAAAAGAACAATGCCGTCTAGATACGCCCAGAACAGGAAACTCGTAATTCATTGATCTTATGGAAACCAGCTTCTACGATACTCCGGGTGATTATACTGGCATTCGTGCATGGATATTCTCCACGGACCACAAGCGGATAGGCCTCCTGTACCTTTTCTGCATTTTCACGTTCTTTCTGACGGGAATGACACTCGGCCTCACCATGCGCTTCGAGCTGATCGCTCCCGGAACGCACTTCATCTCGGCGCAGACCTACAACGCACTGTTCACGCTCCATGGCGTGATCATGATCTTCCTCTTCATCATCCCCGGCATCCCGGCTGCGCTCGGCAACTTCCTGCTGCCTCTTCAGCTTGGCGCGCAGGACGTGGCCTTCCCGCGGATCAACCTTCTGTCGTGGTGGTTCTACATCACTGGCGCCGCGGTTGTCATCACCTCGCTCTTCACCGGAGGCGGCCCGCCGGACACGGGCTGGACCTTCTATGTCCCTTACAGCGTCCGCACCGGCACCAACGTTTCCCTGGCCGTGTTCGGCGTGTTCCTGCTCGGCATCTCGTCCACGCTCACGGGGCTCAATTTCCTGACCACGATCCATCGCATGCGGGCGCCCGGCATGACGTGGTTCCGCATGCCGCTCTTCGTTTGGTCGCTTTACGCCACGGCATGGGTCCAGCTTCTGGCGACGCCGATCATCGCCATCACGCTCGTCATGATCATCCTCGAACGCTCCTTCGGCATCGGCTTCTTCGATCCCGCCAAGGGCGGAGACCCCATACTTTTCGAGCACCTCTTCTGGATCTACTCGCATCCGGCTGTCTACATCATGATCCTGCCGGGCATGGGCGTCGTCACCGAGATCATCCCGGTCTTCAGCCGCCGGACCATCTTCGGGTACAAGGCCATCGCCTTCTCCAGCCTGGGCATCGCGCTCTTCGGCTACCTCGTCTGGGGCCACCACATGTTCACCAGCGGCATGAGCGATGAAGCGCGGATGATCTTCTCGCTCCTCACCTTCCTCGTGGCGATCCCCAGCGGCATCAAGATCTTCAACTGGATTGCCAGCATGTACAAAGGCTCCATCCAGGTGGACGCACCCCTGTTCTTCACCCTCTGTTTTATCTTTCTTTTCTCCATCGGAGGGCTGACGGGGCTTCTCCAGGGAGCACTTGCCACGAACGTGCAGGTCCACGGCACATACTTCATCGTAGCCCACTTCCACTATGTCATGTTCGGCGGTACGGTCTTTGCTTTCTTCGCCGGACTGCACTACTGGTTCCCCAAGATCTGGGGCAGGATGTACAATGAGAAACGGGCGAAGATCGCCTGCGCCTTCCTGTTCATCGGGTTCAATACGCTCTACTTCCCCATGTTCGTCCTCGGCTGGGAGGGCATGCCCCGGCGGTACTACGACTACCTGCCGAAGTACCACACCGGCCACCTCATCTCGACCATCGGTTCCTGGATCCTGGCCACGGGCATTATCCTGATGCTCTATAACCTCCTCAGGTCCATGAGGCACGGGGAGAAGGCCGGGAGAAATCCCTGGGGCGGAACAACGCTGGAGTGGCAGACATCATCTCCGCCGCCCACGGAGAACTTCGAGCAGGTGCCCGAGGTCACGGCGGGGCCGTATAACTACAAGTGACCCTGAATGCATCAGACGAGATGCATTCGACGCTGATGATCGCAGCACAGGGCCTAAAATATACGTAGCTTGAAGGCCAGAACAAGATCTCAGTGTTTATCGTGATTGATCAGCCTTTGTCTGCGTTGAATGCCTTTTCGCCTCTGTTGCCTTGACCTTATGACCACCGAACTTGCAAATATCGAACACCGCGACTACACCGGCTCCAAGCTCGGCATGTGGTTCTTCCTGTTCACCGAGATCCTGCTCTTCGGCGGGCTCTTTCTCGTCTACTCCGTGTACCGATACATGAACGCCGCAGAGTTCCATGCCGCCGCAACGGGGCTCAGCACGGTCATGGGCACGGCCAACACCGTGATCCTGCTCACGAGCAGCCTGACCATGGCACTGGCGATCACTGCGCTCCAGCGCGGGAACACGCGGGCCTCGATCCAGCTCCAGGCGACGACGATCGTTCTCGGTCTGGTCTTCCTCGTAAACAAATACATCGAGTGGAGCGGCCATATCCACGAGGGTATCTATCCGAACGCGCCGGAACTGCTCGCGCGCGGCCATGGACAGACATTGTTCTACGGCCTCTACTATGTCATGACCGGTCTCCACGGGCTTCATGTTGTGGCAGGCCTCGTCCTCATCGGGATCATGCTGACACAGACCGTCAGGCGTCAGATCACGGGTAGCGACCACGTTAAGCTGGAGAACGCCGGGCTCTACTGGCACCTCGTGGATTTGATCTGGATCTATCTGTTCCCGCTGTTCTATCTGATCACTTAGGGAAGCGCATGGGCCGCAGAGCTAAGCACAAAGTCGTCCTGATCGTCTGGCTCATTGTCTTCCTGCTGCTCGGCTCGGGCGTCTGGGGCTTCCAGGCTGGCCATCTGATGGTCATCGGGTTCTTCATGGCCAGCCTGGTATGCTACATCCTGGCGGCATTCCTCATGCGCTGCTCAAAGTGCCGGATGCCCGTCCTGCTCAGGCCGCGGAAG
>JAAXXJ010000262.1 GCA_013334545.1 Nitrospirota bacterium
CCAAACTCAGGGGTGCAGTTCAATGCGCTCGCTCCTGGATTCAGATCGTCGGACAGGAACAGCCTCTCGGGGCCAGGTCTCTCACGGAATGGTTGACCTGACCGTCCCGTGCCAGGCTTGAGTACGCGAGCTATCGTAATGTGCCGCCCTCGACATGGCTTGCTCCTCCATTTTCCCCAGCGAACGCATCCCACGTTTCCCGGGAACACCATGGAACAGCAAAGGCCCGGGAAAGATCCCGGGCCTGCTTTTTTTCATCGGTCCGCGTCTGTATCAGGCCGCGTGCGGTTTGGCGATCGGCGGCGGAGCGGCCTCCTGGTAATTTGGCACGCTCAGTGACTCGAGCAGGCGCTGCGACTCCGCGGGGGCGAGGCCGGCCTCGACCGTGACGTCGTAATGGGCCGCGGTCAGGATGGTCTGGACCAGGGTCCGGGCGCTGAAGGCGAGGATGTCGCTGGCCAGTTCAGGCGACGCGTTCTCAATGGTGAGATCGCTCTCCTGGTACCAGCCATTCACATGGCTGCACAGGTTCGTGCAGGGAATGCCGGCGTCCATGGTCGAGCACCCCTTTTGATGCGCGTAGTGCGATACATCGGCGCGGAGCTGCTGCAGGCCCTTGAACGCCGCGTTGGAGCAGATGCCGGTCCTTCCCCAGATGATGGGATTGAACTTGGGAAGGTTCAGGCCGATGCTGTAATGGTAGGCCCCGGAGCGGTGCTTGAGCGGGCTGATCTTGATGCTGAAGAAGTCGTTCTGGTACTCCAATGGTGCGGCGGTGGTCATGCGGTATCCCTCCTTGGACAGGCTTATCGAGGACCCGTGCGGTCCTGATTGTGTCAAGTATAGCGAAATCCGCCGCCCGGTGCAAGTAAAAAAGGACGATTCCTATCTCTATTTCTGATTTTGCATCTCCTGATGAACATCGCAGGGTAGGTGCACCTTTATATGATTATCAGGCCTCTACTGCTGGACATGACCGTTCAGCGCCAGGTTTCAGTTCTCGTATCGTGGTTCCCGCGACGCGGCCTTCGCCTCCATCCTCCCCGGGCCTGCATCCAGGGTTCCCCGGGAACAGCTTCGGGTTTCTCTCGCTCGACCTGCTCTTTTAACGAGCTATTACCCTCAAGAAGACGTACAATGACATATCACATTTCACAAAGGAGGCTGGGTATCACTATGCAGGAATTCACACGGGTAAGGGCTGCCATAGATGCTTTGATCGATGGGACAAAGGAGTCGATCAAAAGGAAGTCTCTTTCGGAATCCATGGAGCAGCTGGAACAGGCACGCGGGCTGGTCCAGGAGCTGAAGCAGATGTCGACGACCGATCAGGCCGCCATTGTTGCCAAACGGGAAACGACTGTTGCAGGTTTGACGGATATTGCCGGCAAGATAAAGACGCCGGCGATCAAGAAGAGAAGCGCGAAGGAAACGGCAGAGCAGGCGGCGGCACTGTAGGACCGGCTCGCTGCTGTTCGACCCGATCCTGTTCTTCTCTTCATCAGGTGCCGTAGTTCCACTCGTTGAACGATCTGCTGTCTGACCCTCTTGTCCGCGCTTGTCCCGCATCCGCTTCAGCGCTGCTTCCATTTCTCCATAAGAGAAATGCCCTATTTGAGGCGAGAACGCACGGCGTGCTCATTTTCCATCGTACTGTTCATCGGGTGACAGTGTTTTGCCGGCGGATGGCAGAAGATCAGCCTGATACTCCTGCAAAATGAGTTAAAGCTTTTCCGCCGGCAAGGTGTATAATGATCCTACCCGAGAGAAGCGCAGACTCCGGCAGCTCTCCGAATTCACCCCTCTCTTCGACCAGGTTCGCGTTACCGACACATCAGGCATCAACAGAAAGATAGTACCCGAGGAGGCAGTATGCCGGCAAAGAACTCAGCAGGTCAGGACATTGATTCCTATTGCGGAAAGTGCAAACTGAGCCGCGATCACACCATTATGACAATGGATGGAGAGACGATCGCGAAGGTGAGATGCAAGACCTGCGGCAGTATGCACAAATTTACGAGTTCCCTTGACGCTCAAAAGGTCCGGAAGCCGAGGGCGAAAAAGGGCGCCGGAGAAGAAGAGACAGCGGAGATCGTCTGGGCGGCCGGCCTTGCAGAGGCAAAAGGAAAAGAGCGGGCTTACAGCATGGATTCGAAATACCGCGTCGGCGAGATCGTCAATCACCAAACGTTCGGCAGGGGCATTGTCATGAAGCTCTATGCCAACAAATGCGATATGCTGTTCAAGGACAGGGAACGGCTGATGGCTTCGACCAACGAATAGACATGCCCCTGGTCTATCCGCGTGGTCAAAGAGCCTTTCGCTGAACGGCCGCAGCCCGCGGCAGGCTTCGGGTCGGACCTGATCTGTTGACCTGCTGCCTCGGCGTATAGCCGCGGAAATTGGCCTGCCATGACCTTCCACAAGCATCCATCCTCTGAACTGATCGAGCTGTATCATGACAAACCTTTGAGGAAATGTTGGGGACGCTGATATCCGGCGTGCAAACACGTCTCAGGGTCAGGTTCCTAGTGTTCGACCCGAGCCGGCCCGGGTCAGGTCTTTAATGTTTGATTTTCTCCCTGTTGCCTGATATCCTTCCTTCATGGCCCGTCCCCTGCGCATCGAATACCCCGGAGCTGTATACCCTGGCTTAAAGGGCGTTCCATGAAATCCTCGAACTGCGGCCCCTGCGGCCTCTTTTGCGGCGCCTGCGGCGCTACGGACTGCGACGGCTGCCGCAGCGACCGGATCGATGCGTGGGTGCAGCACTGCAGGTTCAGGGCCTGCGCCGGGGAGCGGAACCTCGGCTTCTGCTGTCAGTGCGGCGACTATCCCTGCAGGGAACTGCATGCCTTCATGACCGATGCCTGGCCGCATCATTGGACGATGAGGCCCAATCTCGAATATATCAGGGACCATGGCGCCGAGAAATGGATCGAGGCTCAGCGGCTGGCATGGTCCTGCAGCGGCTGCGGTGCCCGGATATACTGGTATCAAAAGAAATGCCGCTGCGGGAAGCAGCTGGAGGCATGGGATCTGCCCGAATGACGGGCCATGGCTCGGGGAAGAACGAGGAAAGGGATCGCCTGAGAGGACATCGCGTGAAGCAGCACATCGAACACCGGATCAGGAAAGAGGACCGCAAGGCCGAGCTGGTCCCTATCAAGACCGTCTGGGGGGAGGCGAAGGCCTGGGAAACGCTCGCGGGCCTGCGGCCGAAGGATGTTTGCGCCGGCGCCATGGCCGACTACGATGAAGCGTCCCGCGCCTATTCCGTGCGGTCCTTCGGCATCGACTTCATCATTTCGCCCGACGCACGGACCATCACGAGCAGCGATCCGCGGTCCGGCCTCTTCCTCGACCGCTACAAGGACTTCTTCCGGCTCTCGATCCTCTACTACCTGGCCAGCGCCAAGGACATCCCGGCGACGGGCCGTCTCATCCGTCCGCTCGACGTGAAGGGAGGCCAGCGGTTCTTCTCGGGGACCCACGTGCTCCCGCTGGACCAGATCGCGGAGCGCTTCGGCCGCGATAAGGTTTCCTTCGTCGCGCTGGGCCTGAAGTTCGGCGCAGAGATCGCCGCCTTCGGCGACGCCGCGGTCAGGCTCTATCCGCTGCCCCGCGTGCCGGTCACCATTATCCTGTATCTTCATGATGATGAATATCCCAGCCGGGTGACGCTGTTCTTCGATTCCACCGTCGACTTCCAGCTTCCCCTGTCCGACATCGTCTGGTCCGTCGCCATGATGGCGTCGCTCGTCATGGGGGAGTGACCCCGGGGTGGCCTGGATCTGGCCTGTACTGCCTGACCTCCGCCGTTTCCTCGCATATCCTCTCGCCCTCGTCCATCCCGCGCATCGAGCATCCCGAAGCACCCTCCTTGCCGGCTCAGACCGCTGATTGCCTGACGGGCCGATTGTCTTTTGCCTTCGCTTGATCTACAATAGAGCAACGACGCTTCCTGTGAGCGGCCGATCGAGAAGTCGGTCAGCAGATAAACAGGGCGGCAGCGCGGGGAGGGGACGATCATGGCCAGGGATATTCTGTTCGGAGACCTGCTTCGCGAAATGCAGCGGGAC
The DNA here is from genome assembly GCA_013334545.1 of Nitrospirota bacterium. Taxonomy (GTDB): domain Bacteria; phylum Nitrospirota; class UBA9217; order UBA9217; family UBA9217; genus JAAXXJ01. The sequence goes on from JAAXXJ010000262.1 coordinate 4,083, forward strand.
CGAAAGACCGGCGCGCTCTATGTCAGCGTTGTAGAGATGAGCGAGGACAATGTGCGGTTCTATTTCCGGAACGGCGAGATCTACCACCTCCGATACGGCTCGGCCATAGGGAACGACTGCCTCGACATCCTCGAATTCTACACCCTGGGCAGTGCATCGTTCTTCGAAGGTTTTGTGGCTCCGGACAAGCCGGCAGCGGATATGCCGAAGACCGACGATATCATCGCCCGGCTGAGCAGGAACCGCCAAAGAGTGAAGTCGCGATAGCCGGTGAACCGGGCAAACGGGGCCTTTATCACCGAGGGGGTCACGGGTCATTAATGAAAATGACGGTCAAGGGAGAACGCAGCCTCATGGGGAGAGATACCCCTGGGGGGCCAGGCCGGCTGCCAGCACGACCATGGTGATGTCACGACTCCCGTGCGTGCAATCCAAGGGACGATCCCAGCTCCCGAAATGAAGGCCGGTAGTGATCAGGGGTGAACGGTCACACGTGAATCTGTAGTTATGTGTCGAATAAGCAAGGCCGGGGGGTGGTCCTCTCCAGCCTTCTCTTTTTGCGCG
>JAAXXJ010000263.1 GCA_013334545.1 Nitrospirota bacterium
CATGGGTAGGACAAGGGAGCGGTTCATCCAGGACGGGATCGAGAAGTATTTGCGGTATCTGAAACCCTACGCCCCGGCGGAACTGAAAGTGCTCCGGGAAGAGAAGGTCGAAGACCTCAGGGACGCACCTCGCATCCGCAAACTTGAGGCTGCAAAGATCACTAAAACCATTTCGCCGAGCGCCTATGTTGTGGCCCTGGACGAGCGAGGCAGGGAATTCACCTCCCACGAGTTCGCGGCATTCATGGACAAGGCGCTGGAGAATGGCATCCGGGAAATGTCCTTTGTGCTCGGCGGCGCCATGGGGCTCGACGAATCGGTGACCGGAAAGGCGGACACCGTTCTTGCCCTGTCCCGCTGGACACTGACCCACGAAATGGCCCGGTTGGTGCTGCTCGAACAGCTCTACCGGGCCTTCACGATCATCAAAGGCAGGACGTATCACTATTGATGCCGGCCGCAGAGACCGCGAATAATGCATGGCGGCCGTGACCCGGGTGCAGGATCCGAAGCTTTGATCTGAGAAAAACAGCCATTCCTGAGAAAGGGCGGGGGATGCGATACGTCATTACGGTACTGGTGATCCTGACAGCGGTGTTCGTTCTGCTGATCGTTGAGTTCAATCAGGGAACGATGACGGTCAACCTTACACCGTCCAAGGCCACGGAACTCTCCAAAGCGTCCTTCTTCCTCATTTCCCTCCTGACCGGTGCGGGCCTTGTCTTATTCCTGTATCTCATGCGGGACATCCGGCGGTTCCTGCGCGGCCTCCGGGTCCAGCGGGAGCAGAAGAAACGCGCGAAGGTCCAGGAGCTTTACACAAAAGGTCTGAATGCTCTTCTGGCCAAGCGGAACCCCGAGGCGCTCGCGTTCTTTCAACGGGTCCTGAGCCTGGATCCGAACCATGTGGACACGCTCCTCCGCATGGGGATCACGCAGCTGCGCGAGAAGAACGTACAGGAGGCCGTGCGGCTCCATCTCAAGGCGTGGAACCTCGACCGGCACAACCAGGAGGTGATGTTCTCCCTGGCAGCCGATTACGAGGAGTCAAAGCGCTTCGATGAGGCCATCAAGATGTACCGGGAGATCCTCGACAAGGACCATTCGAACATCACGGCGCTCATCCGGCTCCGGGACCTTTACCACCGGCTGAACCAGTGGGAAGAGCTGAGCGAGACGCAGGGTCGTCTCCTCGCCAATCCTCTCAGTGCGCAGGAGCTCGATATCGAGCACAGGAAGCTGATCGGTTTCAAGTACGAGCTGGGCCGTTCTCATCTGGAGGCTGGTGATCTTGAGCGCGCAAAGAAGGTCTTCCGCGGCGTGATCAAGCTGGACAAGGATTTCGTCCCCGCGTACCTGGGGCTCGGCGAGGTCATGCTTGAAGAGGGAAAACCGAGGGAGGCAGGCGAGCTATGGGAGAAGGCCTACAAGCTGACATCATCGGTCCTGCTGCTGCACCGCCTCGAGGACCTGTACCTCAAGCAGGGGGAACCGGGGAGTGCCATTGAGATCTACAAGAAGGCGGTGACGTGGAAACCGCAGGACACGGGACTCAAGTTCTTCCTGGGGAAGTTGTATTACCGGCTCGAGATGGTCGACGAGGCCTTTGACACGCTCACCTCCGTTGACTGGGGCGACCGGGAGTACCCTGACGTGCACAAGCTCCTGGGAAATATCTACCTGCGGCGAGGTTCGCTGGGGCTCGCTGCATCGGAGTTCAAGAAGGCCCTTCGCTTCAAGAAGCAGGTGATCGTACCGTACTTCTGCTCGAACTGTCAGTACAATACGACCGAATGGTCGGGCCGTTGCCCCAACTGCGGCAAATGGAACACCTTCGGCGTCAACCTGGAAAAAAGCAGCTGACCGGACAGGCGGAAATAATTTAGAAAGCCAGAAGGCAGGGGGTCAGATGCCGCCGTGGGGATCTGACATCCGCATTCTGGCTCTTTCATTATAGATAGGGGAGCGTTCATGGCGAACAGGCCGGTCATCCTTGTCGTCCTCGACGGATGGGGCATCAACATGCATAAGGAGGGGAATGCTGTCGCCGCGGCGCGTGCTCCGATCTATAACAGCCTGATCCGGGACCATCCCCATACTGTACTGCAGGCTTCGGGGGAACACGTGGGGCTGCCCGAAGGCCAGATGGGAAACTCCGAGGTAGGGCATCTGAACCTCGGGGCGGGCCGGATCGTCTATCAGGACATCACCCGCATCACCAAGTCGATACGGGAGGGGGACTTTGCCCGGAATCCTGCGCTGATCTCCGCCATGGAGACGGCTAAAAAGAACGATGCACCGCTTCACCTCATGGGGCTCCTGTCCGACGGAGGCGTGCACAGCCACATCGATCATATCTTCGCAATGTTCGACTTGGCCAAGGTTCAGGGACTCTCGCGCGTCTTTTTTCACGCATTCCTCGACGGGCGCGACACGCCTCCCTCCAGCGCCCTGGGGTACATCAGTCGGCTTGAACAGCACCTCGCCACGATCGGCATCGGCAGGATCGCAACGGTCTCCGGCAGGTATTATGCCATGGACCGCGACCAGCGGTGGGAACGCGTACAGAAGGCGCATGAGGTGCTGACCGCGGGAGAGGGCATCCGGAAATTCTCCGCCGAAGCGGCCGTCAAGGACAGCTATGGGAACAAGCGGACCGACGAGTTCGTGCTTCCCACGGTCATTCTCGACCACCGGAACAATACACCCCTGGGCATCATGCGTGATGGTGACGTGGTCATCTTCTGCAACTTCCGCTCCGACCGCGCCCGGGAGATCACGCGGACGCTGACGGATCCTGCCTTTGACGGATTCAGACGCCACGCATTCCCTAAGCTCGGCGCGTTCGTCTGCCTCACGACGTATGACGAGACCTTCAACCTTCCAGTAGCATATCCCCCGGTGCGGCTCACGCACATCCTGGGTGAAGTGGTGAGCGGCCAAGGAGAGCGGCAGCTCCGCATCGCTGAAACGGAGAAGTACGCCCATGTCACGTTTTTCTTCAACGGCGGCGAAGAACGGCCGTTCCCGCTTGAGGACCAGGTCCTGGTCCCGTCTCCCCGCGATGTTGCGACCTATGACCTGAAACCGGAAATGAGCGCGCGGGAAGTGACGGATGAGCTTGTCAAGCGCATCCTTTCGCGGCAGTACCGGTTCATTCTGGTGAACTATGCCAACCCCGATATGGTCGGCCACACAGGGATCATCACAGCGGCGGTGAAGGCCGTCGAGGTGACCGATGAGTGTCTCGGCAGGGTGCTGAAGGCGGCCCAGGAGGTCGGTTCGACCGTGATGATCACCGCCGACCACGGCAACCTTGAGGTGATGACGGACGCGGGAACCGGCCAGCCCCACACCGCGCATACCACCGACCCGGTGCCATTCATCCTGGTAGGGGAGAAGGTCGTGCTCAGGGACGACGGTTGCCTGGCTGACGTTGCTCCTACCGTGCTCCGGTCCATGGGTATCGAACAACCGAAGGAAATGACCGGCAAGTGCCTCATCATGTAGGGATCGGTCTGCAGATCCCATCCCGATCAATCCATGGCCCGCCATACGATTGCCCTGTCCGGCAGACACGGACTCGTGGTTTGACTTGTTTTTCGGATTGAATGTCTAGAAGCAACACCCATCGATCATGAGTCTTTTCAAGCGCGCTCTCGATCTTCTCCTCCCCGCACCGTGTTCCTTCTGCCGCGCTCCCGTGGCCGATTCAGGGATCCCCCGTTTCTGCAGCCAATGCTGGCTGGAGCTCTCACCCGTCCAAGGACCGGTCTGCCCCTGCTGCGGCAGACCCTTCGGTTCGCAGGAGTCCCTTGCTCACAGCCCGGAGCATGAATGTCTGACCTGCAGGACTGACCCTCCCCATTTTGACCAGGCGCTCGCGGCCGGTCTGTTCGAGGGCCCGCTCCGAGAGGCGATCCATGTGTACAAGTACCGGCCGGTCAGGTCACTGGGAAAACACCTTGCTGCGTGGATGGCGGAGCAGGTGAGGATGACCGTGCATCTGGACCTGACGATGCCGGTGCCGCTCCATAGAAAAAGGCTTCGTCAGCGCGGATTCAACCAGGCCCTGATACTGGCCCACGGCATCAGCGAGCGTTTCTCGGTGCCGCTGCTCTACGATAACCTCATGCGGCTCCGCAGCACGAGGCCACAAGTGGAGCTTTCGGGCCCTGAACGCAGGTCGAACGTGAAAGGCGCTTTCGGCCTGGTCCGTCCCGCAGAGGTCCGGGACAAGCGGATCCTGCTGATCGACGATGTCTTCACGACCGGCGCGACCATGAACGAGTGCGCTAAGGTGCTGAAGGAAGCCGGCGCCGCGTCCGTTACGGTCCTGACCCTTGCTCGGACCGTTGAATAGCGTGTGACAGAACAGGGGTTTTATTGACATTGTCCGGGGCTGATGTTAAGATAGTCCAAGTTCTCTGCAGCCGCTTGCTCGGAATCTTCGGTCCTCAGGATCGCATGTTATGCTGATCCCTCTTGATCCCGGCAGGCTGCGGGCATTGCGCTCGCTCCTCAATTCCCGACAGGGAGGGCACGGACCTCAGGGGTCCGAACAGTTGATGAAAACATCTGCAGCGCAGTTCATAGTCGCGAACGAGGATACGGTCCCCAGTCTTTTCGGCGAACTGGA
>JAAXXJ010000264.1 GCA_013334545.1 Nitrospirota bacterium
GTCGTATGCGAGGCGTACCGCTTCATGTCCGCCTGGAAGGCCGCGAGGGGATGGCCGGTGATATAGAACCCGACGCTTTCCTTTTCGAAGGCCAGGAGCTGGGCCTCCTTCCACTCCGGGACGTTCGGCAGCTCCGGGTCCTTCGGCTCGTCCATGGCGTCGAAGATGCTGTACTGGCCGATGGCCTCCTGCTCCTGGTGACGGGAGGCCTGGTCCATCAGCATGTCGATGGCCTCCATCATCTGCGCCCGCCGCGCGCCGGTCCCGTCGAAGGCGCCGCATTTGATGAGCGCCTCGACGACGCGGCGGTTCACTCTGCGCTGATCGACCTTCCGGCAGAAATCGGCCAGAGACGTGAATGATCCTTTGGCCTCCCGGGCCTCGATCATGGCCTCGATGGCCGAGAGACCGACGTTCTTCACCGCGGCAAGGCCGAACCGGACGGAGCCAATGGTGCTGCCCGGCTCGACGGTGTCGCGTTCGTGGGCCTCGACGACCGTGAAGTCCCAGCGGCTCTCGTTCACGTCCGGCGGCAGTATGGTGATCCCCATCTGGCGCGCCTCGTAGATGTACTTCACCACCTTGTCCGTGTCCTGGACCTCGCTCGTGAGCAGAGCGGCCATGTACTCCACGGGGTAGTGGGTCTTGAGGTAGGCCGTCTGGTAGGAAATGAGGGCGTAGGCCGCGCTGTGGGACTTGTTGAAGCCGTACTCGGCGAACTTGGCCATGAGGTCGAAGATCGCCTCGGCCTTCTTCGGATCGATGCCCTGCTTCTTCGCCCCTTCGAGGAACGGCACCTTCTCCTTCTTCATGACCTCCGGGTCCTTCTTGCCCATGGCCCGGCGGAGCAGGTCCGCACCGCCGAGGGAATAACCCGCGAGCGTCCTGGCGATCTGCATCACCTGTTCCTGGTAGACGATGACGCCATAGGTGTCCTTCAAGATCGGCTCTAGCTGCGGGAGGTCATAGACGATCCTGGTCGAGCCCTTCTTGCGCTTGATGAAGTCGTCCACCATGCCGCTGTTCAGCGGTCCGGGGCGGTACAGCGCCAGCAGGGCGATGATGTCCTCGAAGCACTGGGGCTTCATCTTCAGGACCAGGTCCCGCATGCCCGACGATTCAAGCTGAAAGATGCCGGCCGTATCGCCCCGGCCGAGATAGTCGTAGGTCTTCTGATCGTCGAGAGGCAGGCGGCTGACGGAGAAGGGATCCTGTCGGGCGAGAGGGGCCTTCTGGCGGCGCAGGTTGATAAGCTCCTCCGCCTTCCGGATGACCGTCAGGTTTCGGAGGCCCAGAAAGTCGAACTTCACGAGGCCGATCTTCTCGACGCCCTTCATGTCGAACTGCGTCATGACCTCGTCCTTGGCGGTCTTGTAGAGCGGCAGGTATTCGGTAAGCGGCTCCTGGGAGATGACCACGCCGGCGGCGTGCTTGGACGCATGGCGCACCTGGCCCTCGAGGTGCAGGGCGATCTCCATGAGCTCGGCCATGCGGGGGTCCTTCTTCGCGGCCTCCTTCAGCTTCGGCTCCTGTTCCATGGCCTTCTGGAGCGAGATGTTCAGCACGTTCGGCACCAGCTTGGCGACCTTGTCCACCTCGGCGTAGGGGATGTCCAGCACCCGGCCCACGTCGCGGATCACGCCCTTGGCCATCATGGTCCCGTAGGTGATGATCTGGGTCACATGGTCCGGCCCGTACTTCTCGGTGACGTATTTGATGACCTCGTCACGCCGGTCCTGGCAGAAGTCCACGTCGATGTCCGGCATGCTGATGCGCTCGGGGTTCAGGAACCGCTCGAACAGGAGGTTATAGGGGATAGGATCGAGGTCGGTGATCCGGAGGCTGTAGGCGACCAGGCTGCCGGCGGCGGAGCCGCGGCCCGGTCCGACCGGGATGCCATGCTCCCGTGCGTAGCGTATGAAGTCCCAGACGATCAGCAAATAGCCGGGGAAGCCCATCCGTTCGATCATCTGGATCTCGGCCTCGAGCCGCTGTTGGTAGGCATCGCGGTCAATGCTGCCGGGCCCGCGCACGGCTTCGATCTCTGCGAAGCGCTCCTGGAGTCCCGTGCGGGCAAGCTCTGCCATATAGGTCTCGCGGGTGTATCCCTCGGGGACCGGGAAGTTGGGGAGGTGGTACTTGCCCAGTTCCAGGTCGATGCTGCACCGCTCGGCGATCCGAACGGTGTTCTTGATGGCCTCGGGGACATGGGAGAAGGCCTTCTTCATCTCCTCGGGCGTCTTCATGTAAAAGGTCTCGGAGGAGAACTTGAGCCGCTTCTCGTCCTTCACCAGCTTGCCCTGATTGATGCACAGCAGGGCATCGTGGGACTTGTGGTCTTCCATGTTCAGGTAGTGACAGTCATTCGTGGCCACGAGGGGCAGGCCGGTCTCCTGGCCCAGGCGGATGAGTTCGCGGTTCACCTGCTCCTGCTCGGGGATGCCGTTGTCCTGGAGTTCGAGGTAGAAGTTGTCCCTGCCCAGGATGTCCTGGTACTCAAGGGCCGCTTTCTTCGCGTCGTCGTACCGTCTGGCGTTCAGGAGGCGGGGGACCTCGCCGCCCAGGCAGGCGGACAGGCCGATGAGGCCGTCATGGTGCTTCCGGAGCAGCTCCTTGTCGATGCGCGGTTTATAATAGAACCCTTCCAGGTAGGCGGCCGTGACCAGCTTCACGAGGTTCCTGTAGCCCTTGTTGTTCCGGGCAAGGAGGATGAGATGGAAGGCGTAGGTGTCCTCATCCTGCGAGCCAGTGGCGATGGACTTCTCGAACCGAGAACCCGGAGCCACGTAGGTCTCGCAGCCGATGATGGGCTTGATCCCGCCTTTGAGCGCCTTCTGGTAAAAGTCGAGGACCGAGAAGAGGTTGCCGTGGTCCGTGACCGCAACCGCAGGCATCTTGAGATCAACCGCCTTCTTGATGAGGTTGTCAATGCTGATGGCGCCGTCAAGCAGGCTATATTCGGTGTGGAGATGAAGGTGGACGAAATCGGCGTGATGCATAGAGATCCAGATAACCAGATAACCACGGAGGCACGGAGAACATCAAAGACCGCGGAATGTCAAGACTAGTGGTCCACGGATGAGAATTGGAGGCGGCGATCGGATTTGAACCGATGAATGAAGGTTTTGCAGACCTCTGCCTTAGCCACTTGGCTACGCCGCCCTGAAAAAGAACACTGCAAAATCGCGGGGATGCGTTTCCCCGCGAACGCTGCACAGGCAATAAAATACGAGAAAAGGAGGGGTAAGTCAAGCGCAAAAAGGAATGGTAGGAGCACGGCTAGCGGTGTTTGCGACAGCCGGCAGCGGGTCTTGGGTTGTGATCTTCTCTGCAGACAACAAACCCATCGCCTGCGTCAGCCGCGGCGTGCGCTGTCCGGAGTTCGGTGTCCTACACATCGCCGGGCATGGTCAAGGTGCTGTCGTAGCCGGTGATCCGGTTCTTCCCCGTTGCCTTGGACCGGTAGAGAGCAAGGTCCGCTTCGCGGATAAGGTCGGGGATGGTCTTTGGGGAGCCCTTCAGCATGGTCGAGACACCGATGCTCACGGTGATGACCACAAAGGGGTGCGCGGCCTTGAGGGTGAAGGGATACGATTCGATCGAGCTCCGAACCCGCTCTGCGACCGCCAGGGCCTCGCTCATGCCGGTCTCGGCCAGCAGAAGAGAGAATTCCTCCCCACCGTAACGAAAGCAAACGTCTGTGCTGCCGGTCCTGCATGCATCGCGAAGAAGGGGACCCAGCTGCGCGAGCACCCGGCTGCCTTCCAGATGCCCGTAGCGGTCATTGATTCGTTTGAAGTCATCGATATCCACCATGATAAAGGACAGGTCTCTGCCGGTGCGCACCTGTCTACCGAATTCCGCTTCAAGCTTCTCCAGCAGCACCCGGTAGTTGAGCAGACCGGTGAGCTCGTCGGTCCTCGCGATTTCGAGCGTTTTTTTGAAGAGCTCTGCCTTGTCGATGCCGGCGGAGATCGTGTGGGACAGGGTCCAAAGAAGATCGAAGTCCTCTACGCGGAACGCGGATGGTTTGCTGTGGCTGAAGCCCATGACCCCGAGGATGCGGTTATCGTTCTTGAGCGGTATGCCGATATAGCTTCCATGCTTCTTCGATTCATTGGGGTGATGGAGGAAGGCCTCATACAGTGCGGCATTGTCCAGAAAGAGCGGCTCGCCGTTCGCCGCGATCGCACCCGGCGCACCGTTGTCAAAATAGATTGGTTCAGACATCTTTCCCTTCAAAAGGGAGCTTCGCAAATAGATCGGCACCAGGCCGGTAAGGTCCTTCTTGACAACATGGACCGAGGCATCCTCAAAAGTGACCGCCTTGCTGATGGTGGTTATGATTTTCTGGACAAGCTCTGTGGTCTCCAGTTCTGAAGCGATGATCCTGCCGACCTCGCTGAAGAGGTGGGTCTCGGTCAAGTTGCTGTAGAACAAAGACTTATAATTACGTTCAGAAGCGGCCAAGGTGCTCTTCCTCCTGTCCCCCTGTCTTCACTCCTGCCATGGCATGTCTCATGGATCAAGGGTTTCCATAAGAACAATACCATGGCAGGAGTGAAGACAGGGGGACAGGAGGAAGAGCACCTTGGCCGCTTCTGAACGTAATTATAAGTCTTTGTTCTACAGCAACTT
>JAAXXJ010000021.1 GCA_013334545.1 Nitrospirota bacterium
AACGGACAAAAAAGGGCTGTTCGAGCTTGCTCAGGGGGGCTCGATCCTCCTGGATGAGATCGGCGATATGAAGCAGAGCCTTCAGGGGAAACTGCTCCGGGTGCTGGAGGAACGAACGGTAAGGCCCGTAGGGGGAAGCGAGGAGATCCCGATAGATGTTACGGTGATCGCAACGACCAATACGGACCTGAAGAAAGCGGTGGAGAACGGCGAGTTCAGGATGGACCTCTTCTTCCGGTTAAGCGCGTTCCATCTGAATATACCGCCTCTTCGGGAGCGGAAGGTTGATGTCCCGGTCATCATCGGGCACTATCTGTCCTCCTTCGTCATGCAATATAAACGGCCAAACACGACGCGCATCTCTCCCGAGGCGGAAAAGATCCTGATGGCCTACGAATGGCCGGGCAATATCCGGGAGCTGAGAAACCTGCTTGAACGGCTTATCGTCCTCGAAGGGGCGGAAGAGATCCTGCCCGAGCATCTGCCGAGCTGGCTGACCAGCAAATCAGGCATTGCGGCCACGGCTTCCCGTGACCGGATCACACTGCCGGAACAGGGCGTTTCGCTTGAGGAGTTGGAGAAAGACCTCATCATGCAGGCACTGGAGCGTACCCATCATAATAAGACCCAGGCAGCCAAGCTCCTGAGCCTTAGTTATGATGCGTTCCGTTACCAGGTGAAAAAGTTCGGGCTTGAGTGAATCCTTGAGCGAGCACAATCCCCTCAGCATTCTTCGGCTTTCTGCGGGTTCTTGCCCCCAGGCATGTACGAGTGGAACCGCAAGTGCAGAGGATTGGCGAGCGATTAGGGCGACGAATGTGCCTTGAGGATCAAAGATACCCTGCAGCTTGCTGCAGGGAGCTTCAATTGCCCTATGGCGTAAGAGATGATCCTTCTGGCTCTGGCATGGTCTTTTTACTCAAGGTCCGATGTGCACACAGGACGTCGCGAGCGCTCCTGCGGCAGACACCGTAATGCTGCAGCGCTGGGCGGTCAGTCATGCGCCCGCCAGATGTCAGCGGACCTCATGAGCATGGGAATGTTCTCTGGCGCGATAAGCTGGATCCCGGTACGATAGGTCTCCATGGCAGCGGAACGCGTGCGCCATCTGACCACGCCGCTGCCGGGCGTCGGGGCATCTTCCAACTGGACGAGGTATCCGGGTTCCAACGCGTGCGGTGTCTCGATGCACATGCCCGACCCGCTGGTATCGAGTACGTCTGCATTGACAAGGACCGGCTCTTTCTTGCCCTGCGGATCGACAGCATGACAGGTAATGCTTTTTCTGACTGGCATCCGCGGATGTTTCCTCCAGTTGCCATCCATCCAGACAATGGATGATTCATTACTGCCGGTATCCAGCCGGTCCTCCCGGTGCAGCGGCACGTGTGCTGTGAGAAGACGGGCTGCGGCCGAACCGACCTGCTCCAGATCAAAGGGTTTGGAAATAAGACAATGGGCATGTTCCTGGATGCGCCTCATGATCTCGCCGGTGATCAGGCTTCCGGTCATAATGATGATCCGGGTCCGGGGAGAGATGTCCCGGAGCGTTCTCATGATGTCCAGGCCATTCATGTCGGGAAGGTGGATGTCAAGAAAGCACAGTTCTACCGGGTGGTTCTGCAGGGTATCCAGCGCCGCCTTTCCCGTGGCTACGGAAAAGACTTCCGCGTGGGGGTCCCGAAAAAGGGATGAAAGCGAGTAGCGGATCAAGTCCTCATCATCGACGATAAGTATCTTTTTCATAAAAAAATCGATCTGCAGTCTGCCCCTCGATTGAGGCCTTTTTTCATTGTGTATGCATGAACTTTGTGGGGTGTTTTCTACACATCGTAATGACATACATGATTAATATATAACAGGCGCACCACGCTATGCAGGTATAAAAGCAATTTTCATACCATGACCCACGATTGGAACTCCTTGGTTCCGATCTTCACTTTTCGGCCTAAAAGGCGTTTTTTCGAAATGTTGCAGCCGCGAGGTGCGTTCCTCTATGTGGTGAAATTACCGTTCGCGGATGGGCATTTTACTAGAGTGCATTCGGTCACGGAAAGAAGTGCAGACACCGCATTATTAGCAGTGTATTACACCACTCATGGGGCGGTGTAATGCATTGCTCCTTTTATTTTCCCTGCTTCCCAGGAGAAAGGTTCTGTGTTGGCCACGCTGTCGAACCGTACAGCCCAATTTCTTGTTGTAAAATCAGGCATTCTGTAATACATTCAATTATCATGAAGGCCTTTGATTCCGATTTTTCCCAGAGGATAAGGATTCTAGCACTAACGGCCATGCTGCTCCTGATCTGGTCCGTGGGCGTCATGGCTTACATGCAGCGATTCATCCCGCCTTTTGAGCGTCTTGAGCTGTGGTTAATGCCGTGGAAGGCAGAGCTCCCTGCCGAGGCAAGCCTCGACCAGCGCCTTTCCCTCATGCAGGACCAGCTCAGCGCATCAAGCAGGGTGGCTTTTTACGCCTTCATCACCATGGTCTCTTCTTTCGCGGCTTTTATCATGTATCTCTCCATTGTGTATCAACAGAAACAGCGGAGGGCGCGTGAGAACATGATCCTGGTGCTGAAAAACCAGGAGATAGCGCGTCGGAACGAATTCATCCGCTATATTTCGGCAACGATCGGGCATGAGTTTAAAAACAACCTGGGACGGATCAAACGGAGGATCGATCTGCTTCCCGATATTCCCCAGGATTCTAAAGAACGCATTGATGATAATTTGGACAAACTATTTGCCGATATCGACATCTTTAAAAAAATTTCCGATGAACGGGAAGCAAGTCTCGTAGAATTTCAGAATGTCGATCTCAAGGCGCTGCTGCGCGAACTGGCGATACAATATAACGACCTGGCCGATATCTCCATGGACGAAAGCGCGACGGTTCCTATGATCTATGCGGCACCGCCGCTCCTCAAGACCGTGTTCGAAAATCTGTTCGACAACGCCGTCAAGTATAAAAAATCCGATCAACCCCGCGCAAGGGTCTTGGTGTCCTGCGCAATGGACAGGGATCGAGGGCGGCGCTACGTGACGGTCGCCGTCCGCGACGACGGACAGGGCATGGATGAACAGCGCGCTGATCTCTGCTTTTACAAGGGAAAGGGAGCAGGCGAAAGCTGGGGGCAGGGACTGTATTTCGTCAAATACATCGTCGGACTGCACGCCGGAAGGATCAGGATCGGCAAAGAGTATACTGCTCCGGGAAGGGGCACGGAAATAATCATCAATCTTCCCTTTGTCGAGGAGACGCCCGATGTTTAGGGTTTTGATCGCCGACGACGACTTCGAGGATCGGGAGCTCCTGAAGCTGGAGATAACGAGGGCGCTCGGAGAGGACGAACCTGATATCCGTTTTCGTGAAGCAGTCAGCGTCCGGGAGGCCGTCAAGGCGCTCACCGCACAAATCTTCGATCTGATGACGCTTGACATCGAGTTCGACCGGATGAATGAGGGTATCGATGCCCTGCCGGAGCTCTTTGAAACCCATCCGACCTTGAATATCATCGTCATCAGCGGCAAGCTCGACAAACGTGAGGTCGCGGAGCGGCTCTTTCGTTTTACCAAGGACAATGTACTGAAGGGAAAGCGTTGGGCAAGGCACTTCGACGTGCTCGACAAGAAGGACGACAAGAGGTCGGCCATCCGGCGTGCCTATTCCTTCGCGCTGGAGCAGCGCGAAGGAGCCGACAGGGTCCGCGATTTATTTCTGCAGGCTGAATCCTATCTTGAGAAGAACATGATGGACAAATGCCTGGAGGTCTATCAAAAAATACAGAATCTGGCTCCCGGGGAAATGGAGTCCACGGAGAACATCCGCATCGTCAAGGGCGACGTCTCCGCCGAGCAGGCATTGGAATATTACCGGACCGGCGAGAAGATCGTAGCCTCACTGTTACTGGGTTATCATCTTGAGAACCGCTTGAGGGCGTTCACGGCAGGAGTGCTTGGCCGGACGTACCCGACTCTTTCCGAAGGCCTAAAAGAGATGGAACAATCCCGCCGCATCAGCCAGTTCCGAAAAGGGCTGTTCAGCGAGCTGCTGGGACTGCGAAACAAAGCCATCCATCAGCCAACGACCCTGAACGAGTCGGACTTTAGAACAGCGGTAAAAAAACTCACGCTTCTTGAGGAAACCGCGTCATGAACAGCAGATCCCTTTGGAAATACCTTCCGCCGGCCGGCCCGATCCTCAGTCTCACGCTGATCAGTTTAGTGGTCGTGAGCGCGTTCCTCTATTACCGGGCGGTAAAGATACAGAGGTTTCTGGAGCCTGCCCTTGCCCTTTCGCAACCCCGGAACGAATTCTCGAAGAGCTTCAAACAAATTATTGAAAGAGAGTTCGGAGCGAAAGCCATGGAGGGCATGAAGATCAAAGCGAGCTCAATTCTCATAGAAAGGTCCCTGCTGTTTTCCGGGGATGGTACGCTGAAGGCCTCTGCCCAGGTCAGTTTACAACGGCTCGCCCGTGTTTTTCTGTCGCTCATGCAGGATGATCGCAGGCGATCGGAGATCAGTCTCGTCCTGATCCTCGCCCGCTTTCCTTCCTACGGAGCGATGGGAGTGAATGTCGCAGAGCGGATGAAGGTACAGCGAAGCGTCTCGCTCATTCAGGATGCCCTATTCCAGGCAGAGCCTGAGCTCAACATCAGATACTCTACCTATTTCGTGGGCACCTCGCAGCCGACAACGCCGCATGAACAAAACATGGAACTAGTGGAACTCCGAATCATTCCGTCGGAATTCCTGCATATAGAAGCGTTGGATAAGCTGGAAAAGTACTCCTATTGAGCGACCGGTGAAAGGTCCTTCGTAAAACACCAAAGGATTGAGAAGCCCGGCCCGGAAGTATTCATTCGAGGATAACAAACGGACCAACGGAGGGATCCCGCGAATGATCCCGCGGTTGCATTTTGCCGGAAGAGGATGGGGTATTGAAAGTGCCGTGCGGGGTGGTTGTTGCTGTTTCCCACCGCCGACAGCTTATTACTGCAGGAAGTGATTTATATTGTTCATGGAGTTGACGAACTGTACGCCGACGCGATGGGCCTCCGCAGTCCCCAATCGAGCGCTCCAGCGGACCACTCCTTCACACTGGACCAGGGCATCATTTAATTTCAGGATATGACCTGGGTCAAGCCGGCAATCCGTCCGGAGGCACATGCCCCCCTCACTGATATCGAGTATGTCTGCGATGAGGAAATCTGTGGTCTTCTTGGTATGAAAAGGGAATACGGAGTAACCAATCTTTTTGGCAACGGGTAGTCGTTTATGCCTACGGACACCATCGGCATGCCACTTTACGAAAGAATCCATATCGTTCAGCGCGCTGCATGTATCGCCATAGACTGGTCTGCCAATCGTGAAGATCTGGTCAACAAAGGCCTTGATACGGGCCAGGTCGAAAGGCTTCGATATCAGAAGGTGTGCATATTCCTGAATGTCATGCATCATCTTTTCCGATACCTCGCTTCCGGTCATAATAATGATCTTCGTCAAAGGGGAAGCCTGCCCGAGCTTTTTCATGATCTCGAGGCCATCCATATCGGGAAGATGGATATCGAGGATGCACAGATCAAAACGGTTCTCATTGATGGCCTTCAGCGCAGATTCCCCGTCTGCCGCCGTTGTGACTTCCGCGTTTGCACTCTTGAACGTTGCGGAGAGTGAATAGCGTATCAGATATTCATCGTCAACTATCAGGATTTTTTTCATTAATAAGCAGTCCTTGGCGGATCAATCTGATTGATATTTCCTTGATAATAATAGAAAACAAATTTTGGTAAATATGATCAACCGCTCACCTATTTACTTCAAAACATTCGGATCACGCATGGCTCACGAACCACCATATATATGGACTTTGCATAGGGACTCTGGTACATTTCTATACTTAGTTGGTAATAATATCAAAAAATTGATTTCATAACAATTTTTTTTTATAGTATTTTATAAAAGACTGGTAAGGGAATAGGGCGAGGAATGCGCTGTCTTCCGCCAGCTACTGTTTTCTCTTCTGACGTTCCGTTGCCTTGCCTTTTTGATATGTTCACATTCAATGTATTCAGTGCGAAATTGATATGGCAAAAGTCCCGTGCATGAAGTCATGATGGGGGAATTCCGGAGCAACGGTATTCTGCATACCGATGCGGTCAGCGGTGCTCTACTATCGAAAACCTACAAGGAACCCTAACCTGTATGCCCCCTCAGATGACATCAAACACATCCGGAAACAGATTTGATGATTTTTTTCAGGACACCGTATATTTGTCGCTGAAAAAGGATCTGTTCAGCTACCGGTTCAGAAAATGGAAGATCGCGAAACATGTTCCCTCTACAGGACTGATCCTTGACATTGGATCAGGGACCGCCCCTGTCAGCCCAGACATGGCAAGGACTGTCGTAGCCGATCTGTCGGAAGAGGCTATAAGGAATGTTGAATGCGAGTCGAAAGTGGTCACTTCCATTACCAGGATGCTGTTCGAACCTGCGACCTTCGATGTTATACTTTGCTCCGAGGTGCTGGAGCACGTCCCGGAGGATGACAAGGCCGTATCGGAACTGCGAAGAGTGCTCAAGCCGGGGGGGGTGCTTGTCATAACGGTTCCTTATCAGAAACGATTCTGGGCCGAGGATGACGTATATGTGGCGCATGTGAGACGATACGACCCGGGCGAGCTTGAACAGAAGCTTCGTCATGCCGGGTTTCAGGAAGTCACGACCTATAAGTTGGCCGGAACAATCGAGCGTTGGTTGACCAGAAGGAGCCTGAAGGCCTATCAAAAGAGTGGAGCAGTCATGACGCTTCCGCTGTGGCTTCTCCGCATGGCAAATGCCGCCCTCTTCCTGTTTCTGGTCGCGACGGATAGGCTCATCAGCTGGAAAGGTACGACGAGAATACTCATTATCGCCCGGTAGCGCCGACGCTCCGGATGGGGACATCGCACCGCTAATCAATGATATGCTATGCCAGCTCGCGATTGCTTTAAGACCATAGTACTTTACATGTATACTTTCAAATGCATCCCTCTGTCTTAAACTAGGATTCGTCATGAATGCGACCCTGAACGCCGACATTAAACTTAGCGTCATCATCCCCTGTTATAACGAAAAAGATTCGATCAAAGATATTGTCAATGCGGTCCGTTCATCTCCTATTGAACGCAAAGAGATCATCATCGTAGATGACTGCTCGACGGATGGCACTATTGATACACTTACGACAACAATTGCTCCTCTTGCTGATAAAATAATTTTCCATAAACGCAATCAGGGCAAAGGCGCTGCTTTGCGTACAGGCATTACCGCAGCGACTGGCGATATTGTCATTATTCAGGATGCTGACCTCGAATATGACCCCCAGGAGTACCCTCTGCTGTTGGAGCCGATTCTTATGGGGAAGGCCGATGTGGTCTTCGGCTCGCGGTTCATGGGAAGTAGGCCGCACCGCGTTCTGTATTACTGGCACTCTCTAGGAAACTGGGTACTAACGACGCTGTCGAATATGTTTACGAATATCAACCTCACGGACATGGAGACTGGTTACAAAGTATTCAGACGTGAGATCATTCAAAACATAACAATCGAGGAGGACCGCTTCGGGTTCGAGCCTGAGATAACGGCAAAGATCGCGAAAATGGGCTGCCGGATTTATGAAGTGGGCATTTCCTATTATGGAAGAAAGTATTCGGAAGGAAAGAAGATAGGATGGAAAGACGGATTTCGCGCCATTTACTGCATAGTGAAGTATAACCTCTTACGGTAGCCATTTCGAAGAGGATATCCGGTAAACAGCTGCAAGGACGAACAATGCTTCATCAGAAGAAAATCATCGTAGTCATGCCGGCCTATAACGCATCCAAGACCCTGGAGATGACCTTCAACGAGATTCCGCTGGACGTCGTGGATGAGGTGATCCTGGTCGACGATGCGAGTCGGGACGACACCGCGGCCAAGGCACAGGAGCTCGGCATTCATACGATCATCCATGGTGAGAACCGCGGGTACGGTGGCAATCAGAAGACGTGCTATGCGGAGGCATTATCAAAAGGGGCCGATGTGGTGATCATGGTCCACCCTGATTACCAATATTCTCCCCGCCTGATCACGGCAATGGCATCCATGGTTGTATCCGGACACTATGATGTGGTTCTTGCGTCGCGGATCCTCGGCGGGCAAGCGCTCAAAGGCGGGATGCCCGTGTACAAATATATTGCGAATCGGTTTCTCACGCTTGCAGAGAATCTGGCCCTCGGCGTGAAACTGTCGGAATACCATACCGGATACCGGGCATTCAGCCGCAGAGTCATCGAAACACTGCCGTTGGAAGCGAACTCCGATGATTTCGTATTTGACAACGAAATGCTCGCTCAAACCGTCTATTTCGGATTCCAGATCGGCGAGATCAGCTGCCCGACGAAGTATTTCGAGGACGCATCCTCGATCAATTTCCGGAGAAGCGTCACGTACGGATTCGGCGTTCTTACCACATCTCTGAAGTTCCTGTTGCAAAAATGGGGTATCGCGAAGTCACCTCTTTTCGCAGAAAAAAGCTGAATAAGCGCGCAGAGTGTTGATTTATAATCTCCGTGTCCTTGTAAACGAGCTCATGCCGAGGTGGTTTGCATCGGAAAAGACAGTTTTATGTCGTTGATATTCCAAGGACGAGGTGATAGGCTGCCCCATAGTGTTCAATATTATTCCGGGATCATGTCTGTGGTAGAACACACCTCCGGAAGAAATATCGATTTTTTGATCAACCCGCAATGAACAGAACATTAAACGAACGAAATTCTCCTTGGTCCCAAAGTCTTTTATTGATAGTTCAAAAGCGAAAGACTTCACTCCTCTGGGCTTCAGCGGTGGCGGTCGGGGCTATCGTCCCTGCAGTGCTGATACTCCTCTCTGGTCATACCCTGATTTGGCGGGATACCTCTAAGCTCTTTCAACCTATCCGGCCTCTTGTAGTAGAAGCGTTAAGGAGCTTTCAACTCCCTCTCTGGAATCCTCATGAAGCCCTCGGCATCCCGCTCTTCGCGCAAATGATGCATGGCGTTCTTCATCCGATTTCGTTGATAGGGGCTTTTGCATTCCCCCACGCGGGACTGGATGTCTTCATTCTCATATATATAGCGGTTGCGGCTGTTGGCAGTGCGTTGCTGGCGCGAGTTCTTGGTGTATCATGGGGATCTGCAGCTGTCGCGGGCCTTGGCTATGGCCTCTCGGGATACGTACTGGGGATGGGCTCGATCATCCAGTATCTCGGCGCGGCTGCGACCGCTCCGTGGGCTCTTATCGGACTGCGAATGGCAGGTGAAGGGCGGCGCTTTGGGATCGTGGCCGCCGCATCCGCTCTTGCCGTTCTCCATTTTGCCGGAGACCCTCAGTGGACGATCACGGTCATACTGCTGGGCACTGCATTGGCGATGGACGCAGGCGGTATGCGGGGACTGAGAAACGCAGTGATCGGGGCTGTTGTCGGGACCGCACTTGCGGGCATCCAGCTGATACCGACGATGGCGTATATCCGGGAAACGTCTCGTGCCATGGGGCTTGACAGCCTTGACCGCTTGCAATGGGCGCTTGCACCATGGCGCATCATCGAATTTATCGTCCCCGGCTTTTTCGGCGGTCCCGGAGCGGGCTTGGAAAAATGGCCGGTCTTCATGATGCTCGGCGGGCACATCCAGCGCGGCTTCGAAATGCCTTTTGTGCCGAGCGTCTATGTTGGAACGGGTGTCCTGCTCCTGGCGGTAGGGGGATGCGTACATTCTCGCCTGACGCGTATCGTGGGCATTGCGTTTCTGATTTCGCTGTGGCTCGCTCTCGGAATCAACGCAGGAGCTGAACAGCTTCTGCATCCCATTCCTGTCTGGGGCAAGTTCCGTTATGCGGAAAAGATGGTCGGCCCTCTGACGCTCTGTCTTTCGGTCCTTGCCGCGTTCGGCTCCGAACGGTTGTCCCATCTGCCCTCACGGTCGTGGGCCGTCCTCCCGGGGGTCGCAGGTGTAACGGCATTGTCATTGGCGCTGTTCTTGGCGCGTTGGCAGGGTTACGACAGGTCATTCATGGATGCGGTAGCACGGGAAGCGGCGCCATATGCCCAGCATAATCTGATGATCGGTCTTGTTCATGCAGGCCTGACCTTCCTGGCCTTTGCATGCCTTGTTGCCGTCGTTCGGCGCAGACCTCAATTCAGCGCCTCTTTCACCGCGGCAGCCGCGGGACTCGTCTTTTTCCAACTGTCCTTTGCTACACCGTTCGCCCTGCACGTGGGCGACCGAAGTGTCCGGGATGATCGCCCATTGTCAGAGATCCTACATGCCGGAGAACTTCCTCGGATAGCAACGCCCATTGAGCAGAATTATCTTTACCCCGCAGGGCTCAATGACTTCGACGCGCAGATCGGGGCCCAATCGCATCTTGGAGCACCCGCCTACAATGTGCCTTCACGCATTGACCAATTTAATACCTACACCGGACTTCGCCCCCGTCGTCATGATGATCTCCTGCGCACGTTCTCGGAAATGTTTGGTTTTGATTCCCCGATTGCTTTCCGGCGATATGCCATAACACATATGATCATCAAGGACCCGTACTTTCCCGAGGAGGCAGAAGTCGCAAAGGCAGCGAGTGCGGAGGGCGTCAAGGTATTGGAAAACCAAGAATGGGGATTTACGGGTTGGAAGGTACCACATCGTCCATGGGCCTTTTTTGCGCAACAGGTTGCACTCGTACCAGGTGAAAAGGAAGCACTCAATACGCTGGTTCAAACGCTGGCCAGGGCAGAATCAACGGTGGTTCTCGAGGGGGCGCCGCAGCCGCAAGTCTTGGGTGCCGGACAGGTTCTGAAGACCGTCCGCAACAGCAACTGGCTGCGCATTGACGCTACTTCTCCGAGCGACAGCATTCTTGTCGTGAATGATTCCTTCTGGCCTGGCTGGATCGCAACGATCGACGGCAAGGAAGTGCCCATATGGCGCGCAGATTTCCTGGTTCGTGCGGTACCCTGGCCTGCGGGTCGGCATGTGCTCGAGATGAAGTACGAGCCGCCGGAGGTGAGAACCGGATGGCTCGTCAGCCTGACGGGAGCTCTTGCATTGGGTGTTTTGTTGGCTATAGAATGGCGACGTAAAGGATCAGCAGCACTGATGCATGGACAAAAAATGTA
The DNA here is from genome assembly GCA_013334545.1 of Nitrospirota bacterium. Taxonomy (GTDB): domain Bacteria; phylum Nitrospirota; class UBA9217; order UBA9217; family UBA9217; genus JAAXXJ01. The sequence continues at coordinate 11,182 of JAAXXJ010000021.1, forward strand.
AACGCATCGCTTTCACTATTTCTCGTAAGGACTGGTCCTGAATGACCAAGCATATCCCCAAGATGAGAGACAAATTGAATGCGGCCGTCGCCCAGAGTATGAATGTTACGAATAATGATATGACATCTCGGTGGACTATCATTGCCTGGACTCTCGTTTTCCTTGCGCTTATAGGTCTTCTTCAATTTTCTATTCCTTATCCCCAGGAAGATGATACTGCATATCATTTCGCCGTTGGACAGCTGATCAAAAAGCACGGCATACTTCATAATTTCCCGTGGACCCCATTCAGTTGGCAGAACGACCACTATGCCGATAAAGAGCTTTTATTTCACCTGCTATTCACAGTATTAGGGGGGGTGGGATTTATAACAGCCGAAAGGATTGTAGGGATAGTTGCCGGTACCGCAATACTCACAAGCCTCTATTTTGTCCTCCGTGCCGAGCGTGTCAAATTTGCAGGTATATGGGCACTTTTACCCCTGGCGTCCAGTGCATTTGTTTTTCGCTTCGCTCTCGTCAGACCGCATTTACTTTCAATTGCCCTGTCCATACTCCTACTTTGGGCTTTATCTCGCGATAAATTGCGCTATACAGCGATTATTGCGGCACTCTATCCATTAACGTATGTAGCCTTTTGGCAGATACCGCTTATTCTTCTCTTTGCTGTTGAATCTGCTCGGATTCTATCAGGCGAGCCGATGCGCTGGAGGCCTGCATTTACCGTCTTGGCCGGTCTTGTTGTTGGTATAGCTGTACACCCAAACACCTTCAACCTCATCCAAATAAATTTGATTCACATGGCTGATATTCTCTTCCGAGGCGCATGGGGCGAAAAGGAAGGCATCAATTTGGCCCTAGAGTTCAAGCCATACTCTGTTGAAGAATGGGGAAGGTTTTTAGTTATCACAGTACTTTCGACGGCAGCGGCTTGTGTTATTGCATGGAAGCAACGTCACAAGAGTTCGCTGCACCTCGCTTTTGCTATTGCCGCTCTTCTTTTTGGCCTTCTTACACTTATGACATACAGATTCATTGAATATTTTGTCCCACTATCAGTTTTGGCACTTGCAATGTCAATGAGCACTCAAGAAAAAGGACTAGTCGCCCCAATGATCCTCATGTTGTCACTCGCGTACGCACTCGTACTCGGGACAGCACCATATATACACAGCGACATAAATAATTGCGCATGAGCTTCTATTCTGATATACTCTCTGCAGAAAGGGGGTATTATGCGCAAACTCGAAATTAAAGAAGCAGACATCATGCGAATCTCGGTGCAACAGGAAATTTTGCGATCCGATGAGTCTCGATATGATCATAAGCTTCATGGTATTCTCTTGGTAAGCTCTGGATACAGCAGCACCGAAGTCGCAAAACTTTTCGGGCACAGTCCGCGAACCGTACAATACTGGGTCCATCGCTTTGAGCAAAGCGGTTTTGCCGGTCTGCAAGAGATTCAACGGCCGGGCCGCCCAACTGTCTTGGACTCTGGCATCCAAAAGCGTGTCGGGCGTGATCTGCGTCGCTCTCCGCGCGATTTGGGCTACTCTCAAAATTTGTGGGATGGAAAGCTCCTGAGTCATCATCTCTCCCAACAGTTTGGGGTAAATATCGGCGTTCGACAATGCCAGCGGTTATTCCACCAGTTGGGATTCCGCCGGAGAAAACCTCGCCCTGTTATTGCGCAAGCTGATCCTGTGGCTCAGCGAAATTTTAAAAAAACTGCGGTGTCTGGCGCTTAAAAACGATATTGACCTCTGGTTTGAAGATGAGTGCCATTTCCAGCAGCATGGGTCGCGATGCGCCATGTGGATACCACCGGAAGAGATTGACCCCATCGTTCTGCATGCACCTACTCGAAAGAGTATTGGCGTCTTCGGGGCTGTTCGCAGTGGAGATGGGTACTTAGTCGTAAATCGTGAGAAGAAGTTTGATGCCATGACCTTTCTCTCGTTTTTGCAAAAGTTGATACGCCATCGTCGGCAAGGCCGGAAAATGATTGTTGTCCTGGATAACGCTCGCTGGCATCACGCTAAACTTTTGAAACCCTGGCTTCGCAAGCACCGGCATATATTGAAACTTGTTTTTCTGCCGCCATATAGCCCTGAGCTAAACAGCGCGGAACGAGTATGGAAACTGACACGGACTCTCTGTACTCATAATCGTTACTTCGCCGAGATTGAACAGCTTATCCAAGCCGTATCTGACCAGTTTGAAACATGGCGCAAGCCGAATAATACGCTTCGGAGGTTATGCGCAATCATTTAAGACGCTGTGTATAAAATATTATTTTCACTCGAAACGAAGAACGCGTATATTGAGCCTAACACTGCTAAATATTTCAGTCAGCAAATTCCGTTGGGCGAACAGATTTTCACAACCAGTTGGGACTACACAGGCAATTTAATGCTCACACTGCCTGAGCGGCACTTTATCGTAGCAGCTGACCCGACTTTGTTCTATAAAGCAAACCCATCACTTTATACTATCTGGTACAACATGGTTTTGATCGGGCCTGCTGATTCGGCAGAGCTTGTTCGCAGGTTGTTCAAAAGCAGGTTCGTCATCTCGCGTAATTACCATGAGTATCTGCATTTCTTTGACGCGTTGCGATCTGATCCATGGACCAAGCTCGTGTATGCTGATGAGCGATGGGTATTGTATGATTTAGGGCAGCATCATTGAACAGATTTCAAGCAGAAATCGAAGAGTATGGACGTTTACATGGATAAAATCCTAAAATACAAATTATTCATTGCATGTTCCGTTGCGGTCGTCACCTTTATTGTTTTTCTTCCGGCGCTCCAGAATGGATTTATTACAAACTGGGATGATGATGCATATGTGTATGAGAATTCCTTCATACGTTCTCCTGATATGCGCTTGTTGAAATCGGCGTTTTGCGGTTTTCACGCAGCTAACTGGCATCCCCTCACATGGCTATCCCATGCACTGGACTACGCCCTTTCAGGCTTGAATCCCCGGGGGCATCATCTGACAAACAATATTTTGCACGCGCTGAACACCGCTGTTGTGGTCTACCTGGTGATGACGTTGATGGCGGTTTTCAAAAGGAATGAAGAAAATACGTGGGCATCACCATCATTTATCCCTGACCGCATGATAGGGATAACGGGGGCGGTAACCGGGTTGTTGTTCGGTCTTCACCCGCTGCATGTGGAATCTGTTGCATGGATCGCGGAAAGAAAGGATGTTCTGTGTGCCTTCTTCTTCCTGCTCGCCCTGTTGATGTATGTGGGATATGCGGATGCAGCAATAGGACGCGGACGGCCCTTTCTCAATAAGCGATACCTGCTCTCCCTCGGCTTCTTCGCCCCTGCTCTGATGAGCAAGCCGATGGCAGTCACCCTTCCCTTCGTTCTGCTGATCTTCGACTGGTACCCTTTTAGGCGGATCCGGTCTCTCAAGACATTGCGGATGGCATCCTTTGAAAAGCTCCCGTTCCTTGTGCTATCCCTCATTACATCGATCCTGACAATTTTTGCGCAAAAAGCGGGCGGGGCCATGAAATCCATAGAGGCGATTCCCTTTGCATCACGGCTGATGGTTGCAGCCAAATCCCTGATCGCTTATCTGGTAAAGATGCTGGTGCCTGCAAATTTGGTCCCTTACTATCCCTACCCGAAGGACACGTCGATTTTCTCATTCGAATATTTTGTCCCGATGGTCCTTGTGGTGGGAATAACCGCAGCCTGCATCGTGTTGAAAAACAGATACGGATTATTGGTTTCGGCCTGGAGTTACTATATGATAACCCTTCTCCCTGTTCTGGGTATCATGCAGGTGGGAGACCAGTCCATGGCTGACCGGTATACCTATTTGCCCAGTCTCGGCCCATTTCTTGTCATTGGCGTGATCGCGGGAAATTTCTATGAAAAAGGATCAATTTCCAATCGGTGGGGAACACTGTCGAAAATGGCCGTTCTTTTTGTTGCGATGACCACACTGGTGGCCCTATCCTATGTGACTCGAAAGCAAATAGGGATATGGAAGAATGGCATCATATTTTGGAATTACGTCATTGAAAAAGAACCTGAAAGAACGTCTCTTGCTCGCATGAATCTAGGCAATGCATACTCATCCAACGGGCAAATTGATCTGGCGATAGAACAATACCAGATCGTATTACGGCTGAAACCGGACGACGCAAAGACCCATAATAACCTTGGTAATGCATACTCATCGAAGGGATTCGTAGATCTGGCGATAGGACACTATCAGACCGCGTTACGGCTGAAACCGGACGACGCAAAGATCCATAATAACCTTGGCAATGCCTACTCATCGAAGGGATTATTAGATATGGCGATAGAACAGTACCGGATTGCATTGCGTCTGAAGCCTGAGTATGCAGAGGCGTACTATCATCTTGGCAACGCATACTTATCGAAGGGGCTGGTAGATCTGGCAATAGAACAATACCGAATGGCATTACGTCTGCAGTCGGATTACGCAGTTGCGTATAATAATCTCGGTGCAGCGTACTTGTCGAAGGGGCTTGGGGGTCTGGCGATAGAACAATACGAGATCGCATTACGCCTGAAGCCTGATGACGCAGTGGCGCATTATAATCTCGGTGTTGCCTATGCAGCGAAGGGGCAAGTGGATCTGGCGATACGACAGTACCAGAACGCATTACAGCTGAAGCCCGATTACGCAGAGGCGCATTTTAACCTTGGATTCATTTACCTGAACAATGGCTCTCCAGAGAAGGCGAGGACAGAATTTGAATTGGGATTAAAAAGCAAGCCAGATTACTCTGTGGCACGAAAAATTCTAGACTCCATGAATTCAAAGTGAACCACGCCGTTCCCGGCAGCTTGTCAGATAAACCTTGTTTCGTGTCATTGCATGGGATGCACATGATCGGACGTTCAAGCAAACAGTGAATTTTGCCAAGGACGAAGGTATCCAAAACAAACCGTGCGGCCACTGATAACACTTAGCATACAGAATAAGACCTTGACGAGCCTTTTGCTGGTCCTTGCTACCTGCGCTGTGTACTGGCAGGTAGGCAATCATCAGTTCGTGAACCTCGATGATGCGAAGTATATCCTGGAAAATCCCCGGGTCAGAGCGGGACTGACCGGAGACGGATTAATCTGGGCCTTCACCTCCACCTATGCATCCAACTGGCACCCGTTGACGTGGCTGTCCCATATGCTGGATGTCCAGCTCTTCGGGCTGAATCCAGGAGCCCACCATCTCGTCAATCTACTGTTCCATGCGGTCAACACCGTCCTGCTCTTCCTACTCCTCGTTCGGATGACCGGGGCCTCCTGGCAAAGCATGATTGTCGCCGCGCTGTTTGCGCTCCACCCGCTCCACGTGGAGTCCGTCGCGTGGGTTGCGGAGCGCAAGGATGTTCTGAGCGCCTTTTTCTGGATGCTTACGTTGCTGCTGTACGCATGGTATGTCAGGCGGCAGGGGCGCATGAGATACCTGTTGACCCTGTGTTCCTTTGCTCTCGGCCTCCTGTCCAAGCCGATGCTGGTGACGTTGCCGCTCGTTCTGTTGTTATTGGATTATTGGCCGCTGGGGCGGCTGCAATTCGGGGAGACAGGCACACTGGCGCGGCAGGATCCTGCTCACGCCGGTCAAAGACACCTCACTTGGCGCCTGCTATGGGAAAAGACCCCCTTTTTTGCCCTCGCCGCCGTCTCCAGCATCGTTACGCTTCATGCACAGCAGAAGGCCGTAGCATCCGTTGAGTTCGTGCCGGTCGTTTTTCGGGTTATAAACGCGTTGTGGTCGTATGTTCTCTACCTCGGCAAGATGCTCTGGCCTCTTAACCTTGCGGCGATGTACCCTCTGTCGACAACATTGACCATGACTCAGGGACTATCCGCCGGCCTGCTAATCGCGGGGATATCGCTTTTCGTGATGCGCTCGGCAAAGCGGCATCCATATCTTTTTGTCGGATGGCTGTGGTACCTCATAACGCTTGTGCCGGTCATCGGCCTCGTGCAGGTCGGACGGCAAGCCATGGCAGACCGGTATACCTATCTTCCGCTGATCGGTCCATTTATGATGCTGGCCTGGGGCATGGGGGCCGTCGCCGGGGAAATCCGTTTTCGCCGTATCGCCATTTCCTCCGCAGGAGGATTGATGCTTGTAGCACTTGTCATCTTGACCTGGTTCCAGATACGCACCTGGAAGGACAGCTTCACCCTTTTCAATCACGCCATCGAAGCGGTTGACAGGAACTATATTGCCCACGAAACCATGGGCCGGATGCTGACCGGGACCGGCAGGCTTGATGAGGCACAGCATCATTATGCCACGGCGCTTCGGATCGCTCCGAATGATGAACGGTCGCTCATCGGCATGGGGAATGTGCTGATCGAGCAGGGCAAGATCGACGAGGGCATCTACTACACCCAAATGGCATTGCGCCTGAGGCCCAATTCACATTACGGGCATTTCAACATGGGATATGCGCTCTTGAAACAGGGCAGGGAGCAGGATGCGCTAGATCAGTATGCTGAGGGGCTGCGAAGCGATCCCGAAAATGCAGGAATACACCACATTGTCGGCGTCATACTAGGCGCACAGGGAAAGCTGAACGAAAGCATCGAACATTTTCAGAAAGCCCTGCGGATACAGCCGGATAATGCTGATGCTCACTACGGTTTGGGGATCGCGCTCATGCGGCGGGGAAATGTTGATGAAAGCTCCGGGCATTTCGCCGAGGCCCTTCGGCTCAAGCCAGACTTTCCGGAAGCTCGCCTCAGCCTTGATCAGGCCATGCATCTGAAGAAGAAATCCCAGTAAAGTTTCATGAAAACCTGAAAGATCTTTTTACCGCAAAGGACGCAGAGAAACTCAAGTTCTTGAATAAGAACAGCAGAAGAGCCTGGAAATAATATGGCCTTAAACAGGTTGTAAGATCATGGCAAGCTCTTGATCAGGGAATTCAAGTCAACGCAAATGAAATTCGAAATGTCGCCGGGGGAAGGTTTTAGAAATCGATTCATGTTTTGACCGTCAGGATTTTCTTTGCGTCCGCTGTGGTGTATGATTTTGACGCTATGACCGGGAACAAGGAGCGTGTCACCTATGAGACAATGGCGAAAGGGTTCTTCAAGTTCGCGTGGATCGGCAGCATGACCATCACAGACTTATCCGGTGTCCGGGGCGTTCGCATCACAATGATGTTCCTCGCCCTGCTCACCATCGCGGTCTATGGCAACAGTCTAGTCAATAAATTCGTTTGGGATGATGAGTTCATCATCGTCCGCGACCCGGCTGTGCGGGACCCGTCCGGAGCAGCGGCACTGCTGGTCTCGCCCGACGTGGTAAAGCCCTACTACCGGCCGCTGAACCGCATGTCCTATCTCCTCGATTATCAGCTCTTCGGTATGCGTCCGGCCGGTTTCCACGCCGTCAATGTGCTGGTCCACGTTCTGAATGTCCTGCTCCTCTACCTGCTCGGACTCCGCCTGTTTCCTGCCGCTGCGCCCGCTGCGCTGGCAGCGGCGCTGTTCGCCGTGCATCCCGTCAATGCGGAAGCCGTCAACTTCCTCTCGGCGAGGAACACCCTTCTGAGCCTCTTCTTCGTCCTGTCGTCGATGCTCGTTTTCCACCAGGGACTGACGAGGGGGTCCTGGGGCCGGCTGGTCTCCTCCGGCCTGCTCTGGTTCCTGGGGCTCTTGAGCAAGGAGCCGGCCGCGGTCGCGATCGCGGTGCTGGCCGTCATGGCGTTCACCGTTCCCGGGAGAGCGGAGCGCATGCAGAGGACGAAGATCGCTGCTCTCGTTCCCCACCTTGTGTTCGCAGGGCTCTACGAACTGCTTCGGACGCATGCGCTGGGCGCGGCGGTCGGTTCGGGCGACATCCTATCCGGCCTTGCCGGCCGGATCGCGGATAATGTGTACATCATCCCTCGATACCTCGGCCTAGTCCTCTTCCCCTCAGGTCTCAGCATCATGCACGCACTTCCCGCCACGGACCCCGGCATGATGTTATGGGTGATCCCGGTTTGGGGCGCCATCGCCGTGGTGCTATGGTTTCTCCTGCGGACGGGAAGCATTCCTGTGTATTTCGGTATGCTCTGGCTTGCGGTCAACTACCTGCCGATCTCGAACATCATCCCGATACCGAGCGCCCCGATGGCCGAAAGGTACGCATATCTGCCTGCGGTGGGGCTCTGGATCATTGCCGCGGACCGTGGGTGGGCGTTGTACGGAAAGGTGCCGGCCAAGCGGGCGCTAGCGGCCGCTGCGGTCGTGGTCCTGCTCCTGTTCGGAGGGGTGACCGCGAACCGGAACCGGGACTGGAAAAGCGATGTGGACCTCTTCGGCAGCGTGGTGCGTGCGGACCCCGAATCCGCTCTCGGGCATTTCAACCTGGGCAACGCTCTCAAGGACGCCGGGGACCTGGCAGGGGCGCAGCGGGAGTGGCGGGAGACGCTCCGTCTGGACCCGGCGCATTCCGGCGCCATGACGCAGCTCGGCTCGCTATCCGCAGTTGATGGCGATTATCGCGCGGCTGAACGCTGGTTCCGGGCCGCGCTGGATGCGGACCCTCGGAACGCCATGGCCCGCTTCAATCTCGCCCTGATCTTCGAGAAGACGGGGCGGCCGGAGGAGGCCTTGGTCCAGTTCGACCTGTTCCTCAAGGACGTCCCTCTGGAATACCAGGAGTACGTTCCCCGCGCCGAGGAGCATCGGGCGCTTCTCCGGAACGGCAAGGGGTCAGGGGGAAGGGCGGCGATGGAACGTGGTCGAAAGTGATGACCACTGCGGTTCTCCGATTCGGGATGCGGCGGAAGCCGGTCAGGAGGACAGAGAAGCGAGGAGGGATATCCCTGGCCTCGCCATCATGCCGAACATCCTTTTGCTGCGGGTTCGCCGTTATACCCGAAGCCTTTCCCTGCAGCATTGAGAAGATGGGGGAGCACCCGCCGCGGCCAAACGCGTTCCGCTCTTCCCGTGGATGCGCACCTTTCTTCTGGGGATCGTATCATTCCATCCTAGATCGTTCAATGCGCTGCATACATCGTTAGACCTGCCCCTAGAAAAATGTACCATTTGTGATTAGAGTGTGACATAATTTAACACTCGCAAGGGGGTGACGTTCCACACAATGATGCAAACATTACTCGATAACCCGACACAACCTCATCAGCCCGTTCTTAAAAAAGATGTTCTCTCGACACAGCAATTTCCGCTATTCTGGGTTATTGTTACAGTGGCGGTCACCCTTGCTGTTTTCTCTTCTGTCCTGAATGCCGATTTTGTTATGTGGGACGATGACGTTATTATTTATAAAAATCCAAATTTGGGAGGATTAAGTCTTGATCGCATCTACTGGGCTTTTACCGATGTTGATTCAATGATGCGGTACAACCCTTTAACATTACTCAGCTGGACTGTTACGTATCATTTTTTTGGCCTGGAT
>JAAXXJ010000265.1 GCA_013334545.1 Nitrospirota bacterium
CCGTGATTTTCTCATGGATCGTTTTCAAGTCCCGGGCTCACCGCGACCGCGTCAACGCAAAGGTGATAAAAGAGATGGAACAGATAAGCCCGAAGGATATGCCCTTCGACATGAAACGCATGGTGTATGGCGGTTTCAAGGTCCTCGTTGACATCTAATACAAAAGCGGAAATTTTTGTTACACCGTCATTGCGCGCAAGCGCGGCGATCTCGTCGTAAAATACGAGATTGCTTCGTCGCGATGCTCCTCGCAATGACACAATATTTAGTGCGTTGGTATTAGATTCTATGCAGCATTCAATGCATGGATGTTGCATTAGATTCCCTTCGCGTCCTTCGCGCCCTCGCGGTTCAGATGTTTGATCTGTCTCTCTTCCTGTCATCAAAAGCTTCCCATTGCCTTCTTCAGGCACTCCTTCACCGACTCCCGCGCCCGGAACAGCCGGGATTTCACGGTGCCCGCCGCGACCTTCAGCATGCCGCCGATCTCTTCATAGGAGAAGTCCTGCATGTCCCGGAGGACCAGCACTTCCCGGAAGTCCGGCTCCAGAGCCTGGATGCAGTCCTGGACCGTCTTTTTCGCGTCCTGCCTCTCCATGCGGTCGAGCACCGATGGTTCCTTCGAAGGCGGATCAGGCATCACCTCGCCATCATCCGTCCGGATCGGCGCATCGAGCGACACGGGTTCCCGCTTCTGCCTGATGATCATCCGCTTCAGCCGGTTCTTCGACAGGTTCACGGTAATGGCCGTGAGCCAGGTCGAGAACTTCGCTTCCCCGCGGAAGCCATTGAGGTTCCTGTATGCCGAGACGAAGGCGTCCTGCGTCACCTCGCAGGCATCTTCATATTCGCCGATGATACGGAACGCGGTGTTCAGCACCCGCTTCTGGTGTCTTGCCACACGCACCTCAAATGCGGACAGGTCGCCCTGTTGGGCCAACGCGACCAGGGCCGCATCATCGTCCACGATGTTAGCTGGAATATTAGACATGAACGAAAAGAAATTTGTTCCTATGTCGTGGATATAAAAGAAATTAATTTGGTGCTTGCCGACGACTATGATACAATTTTATCAGAACGGTCCGGGAAAGACCACCGGGAAACGGGGGGGCTGAACATGGCGGACAAGGTAACGATCTACGGGAAAGCGGGCTGACCGTACACCGACAAGGCCCGTGAGGCCTACGGCGACAAGGCGGACTACTTCGATGTGAAGCATGACGCCGTTAAGCTCGACGAGATGCTTTCCTATTCGAAAGGCAAGCGGAACGTTCCGGTGATCGTCGAAGGGGACAAGGTCACGGTCGGATACGGCGGGAGCTGAGGGGTGTAAGCGACGGCCGGGGGCCGTCGGTGATTGCAGAATGGCGAGTGCGGAGTGCGGAATTGAGAACACAGTGGTTTTTTCTTCGCTTCCCCACATCACCGTGTCACCGTGTTCAATCTTGAGATCTTAAAAAAAGGGGGGAGGATCTGACATGGCAGTGGACAAGTTCATGCTCGACAAAGACAACGCGGCTCTCCTGATCATCGACATCCAGGAGCGGCTCGCCGTGGTGATGGACAAGAAGGACATGGTGGTCAGGAACACCCTGCACCTGGTCGAGCTCGCCAAGATGCAGAATCTCCCCGTTGTGGTAACCGAGCAGTACCCCAAGGGGCTCGGGAAGACCCTGCCCGAGATCCAATCGGCGCTGCCTGCCTACCTGCCCATCGAGAAGGTCTCATTCAACTGCTGCGGCGAGGCATCGTTCAACGAGCAGATGAAGCGGCTGGGGAAGAGGAAGATCATCGTCACCGGCATGGAGACCCATATCTGCGTGCTCCAGACCAGCCTTGGCCTCATAAAGGCAGGCTTCGATGTCCATCTCGTGATCGATGCCGTGTGCTCCCGCACCAAGGCGAACTGGCGGTCGGGGCTGGAGCTCATCCGCGACGCCGGAGGCGTGGTGACGAATACCGAGACGGTGCTGTTCCAGCTGCTGGGCGTTGCCGGCACGCCGGAGTTCAAGGCCATATCGAACCGGATCAAGTAGCGGCCAGTTTGCCACGGATACACACGGACGAACACGGAATAGATCACATAGCCCTTATTAACGAGCAACTAACGGAAAAAATCATAGGGATTTGTTTTGAGGTCTTGAATGAACTTGGTTCTGGATTTCTTGAAAGTGTTTACCAGCGGGCAGTTGCTATAACTTTGCTGCAAGCGGGTTTGAAAGTGCAGGAACAAGTTCCACTCAAGGTATCGTTCCGTGGCCGAGTGGTCGGTGAATTCTACGCGGATGTCGTTGTTGAAGACCAGGTTGTTCTTGAAATGAAGTCCGTTAAGTCCCTGGCCGCTGAACATGAGGCGCAACTGCTGAATTATCTCAAGGCCACGGGCATGAAGGTAGGACTGCTGCTGAATTTCAACAGGTCGAAGTTTGAATGGAAGCGTCTGGTGTATTGATCCGTGTGAATCCGTGTTCATCCGTGGCTAATATCGCTTTCTGAGAGGTTGAAATTATGGCCGAACAGCACGAGATCATCCCTGACGATGTCCAGAAGGTGATCCGCGAGACCTTTCTCAGCCAGCTGAAGGACCCCGTGCCCGTCGAGGTCTTCACCCTTGCCGGCATCAACGACAAGTTCAACGATGCCGCGGTCTCCCTCCTCCGGACCCTGGCAGGGCTGTCCGACAAGCTGAAGGTCTCCTTCCATACGATCGGCGACGCGCAGGCGCAAAAGCGGAGCGTGACCCGATCGCCCTCGGTGCTGATCGCTCCGGACAAGTACCGCATCCGCTATACCGGCGCACCGTTGGGCGAGGAAGGCAAATCCCTAATGGTCGCCATCATGATGGCGTCAACGGCGAAGACCGTGCTCTCGGAGGAAGCGGCCAGGCGGCTCGCAGAACTTCGCGATAAGCGCGACATCCAGGTCTTCATCAGCCCCACCTGCCCCTATTGTCCCCAGCAGGTCCTCGCGGCCTTTTCCGCAGCTGTGGCCAGGCCGGACCTCATTTCGGCCGATGCCATCGAGATCTACGAGAACCACGACCTTGCGGAAAGCCTCGGGTCGCTGAGCGTCCCTCAGACCTTCGTGAACACCATCTTCACCGGCGCCGGGCTCCAGCCTGAGCCGCTGTTCGTCGAATCCCTGCTTACGCTCAAGGAGCCGGTGGTGGCCTCAACCCAGATCTCGGGCGAGCCCGTGAAGAAGGACCTGGTAATCGTCGGCGGCGGGCCCGCGGGGCTTACGGCGGCCATCTATGCGACCCGCGCAGGACTTGACTGCATCGTCGTCGAGAAAAGCAATCTCGGCGGCCAGGTGGCCATCACGCCCGTGGTCGAGAACTATCCGGGCTTCATGCGCATCGGCGGCAAGAGCCTGGTGGACCTCATCGCCCAGCAGGCGTCCCAGTATTCCGAGGTCCATATCGGCGAATACGTGACCGAGGCGACCCACGACGGTCAGGACGGCCTGATCCATCTCAAGACGAACCATGCCCGCTACATCACCAAAGCGCTCCTCATCGCCACGGGTGTTGGCAGCCGTGCGCTGGATGCGGCCGGCGCCCAGAAGTTCTACGGAAGGGGCGTGAGCTACTGCGCCACCTGCGACGGGTACTTCTTCAAGGACGGCAAAAAGGTGGTTGTGGTCGGCGGCGGGAACACGGCAGTGACAGACGCTCTCTATCTCCATAACCTCGGCGCGCAGGTGACCCTGGTCCACCGGCGGGACGCACTCAGGGCCGAGGCGCGGCTCCAGGAAAGCCTTAGGCAGACGGGCATCCCGGTGCTCTGGAACAGCGAGGTGAAAGAGATCCACGGCGACAAGATCGTGCGGTCCGTCAAGATCGAGGATAAGAAGGCGGGAACGGCGATGGGGATGACCGTGGACGGCGTGTTCGTCGCCATCGGCTACATCCCGAACAACGAGATCGCCAAACAGCTTGGCGTGGAGCTCGATGAACAGGGCTACATCAAGACCGACCTCGCCACGATGCGGACGTCCCTGCCCCATGTCTATGCCGCCGGCGACATCACCGGTGCGCCCAAGCAGATCGTGGTCGCTGTCGCCCAGGGATCGACTGCGGCCATGACCGCGTTCGAGGAACTCCAGGCGATGTTCCAGAAGAAGGAAGAAAAGGAAATGGCAGACAAGAAAACCTAGGCGGGATGGAGCATGGACAGGGAGCCTCTTGAAGGAAAAGTCGGCAGCGCGGTCGTCCGGCTCGTATCGGCGGATCTCACGGAGCGCGACGTCGACGCCATCGTGAATGCTGCGAACAGCCGGCTCCAGCACGGCGGCGGCGTGGCCGGCGCCATCGTGCGGAAGGGCGGACAGGTAATCCAGGAGGAGAGCGACGCGATCGGCTTCGTTCCCGTCGGGAGTGCTGCCATGACCTCCGCGGGGAAGCTCAAGGCGCATCATGTCATCCACGCCGTGGGGCCGAGGATGGGCGAAGGGGACGAGGACAACAAGCTCAAACGCGCCATTACCAGCGTGCTGAGGCTCGCGTCGGAAAAGGGGCTCCACAGCATCTCGGTGCCTGCCATCAGTGCCGGCATCTTCGGCTTCCCCAAGGACCGGTGCGCGAAGATCCTCGTTGGCGAGACCGCGGCATTCCTCTCGGGAGCCGCAGGAACG
>JAAXXJ010000266.1 GCA_013334545.1 Nitrospirota bacterium
GTCGTCCCAGCCGACGATGGTGAGAGCGGCCTTTTCGTGCTGGTCCTCGCCGTGCTCCGCGTCTACCAGCACGCCGTCCACGAAGTAGAGCAGGCCGCTCTTGCCGTGCGACGCGACACGCAGCGTGCAGGTCTTTTTCTCCATCTCCACGAGCTGGAGGAACGCAGGCAGGGTGATCCCGTTGATGAAGCCCTTCGCTGCCGTGTGCAGCTCCGCGAAGATATGGTCAACGAAATCATGGAAGTCGATGGGTTTTTCCAGAATCTTAAAGGCGCCGAGCGTCTTGAGCCGTGCCTTGATCTCGGGCGTGCAGTAGGCACTCATGACCAGGACCGGCAGGCGCGGATGGCTCTTGCTCATGGCGGCTAGCAGCCCGAATCCGTCCATCACCGGCATCTTCAGGTCTGTGATGACGAGGTCGAACTCGTGCTTCGACAGCTCCCGCAGTGCCTCTTCGCCGTTGTATGCGGTGTAGGTGTTGAAGTCGTCGGCATAGGCCGCAAGGCCCTGCAGCAGGCTTTGCAGGAAGGATTTCTCGTCGTCCACGACCAGGACGTTCTTCAGTCGGACTTGCTCCATGATGCTTTTATATTGCAAAGCCTGTACCAGCAGGTTTGGCGATCGAGTGGTTGGGTCATTTCGATGGGATGTAGTGAATTATCAAGGTTTTGTCCAGCGAGCTGCCATTGCGGGCAGCAGGAAAGGTCCGTGAAGCTTCGTCAGGATGATAGCGTCAGATTGGCGCTGTCAGGATGACACACTGCTGGTAAAAGGAAGAGGCCGGGTATCTGTCGATGACGACGCGAGAATCGACGTTCGAAGCACTTGCCATACTTTAGGTGCTTGCCTTGCAGCGCATTTTTAGGGCGTGAATGGAGATCTCTGCGCGAAAGTAGATTTTCTCAACAGCATCGACTTGACTGCAATTTCGATTAGGCGAAACAGTTATCAAATCAGGCTGCAAATTGCACTTCTGGATCAATCTGTCGCTGTCACATCAACAGGAAGATGTTCGCGAGCATAGACTACTGTTTATTACATCTCCTTAAAACTTCAGGAATTATCTTTTTTCTCGTATACATGCTTTCTGCAATAATTAGTACAAGTAAGGCAATTATGCCAAATGCTCCTGCATAGGAAATCCCCATCTTACTTTGCTTGAAATAGCTAAGTAGCATAGTTGTAGAAAAACCAGCGCCATACCACAAAACAGATCGTCCCACCATCATCTTAAGAAGCTCTTGTGTAGTAAATTTGGATAACGGCTCCAAAATCTTCATAAGTCCCCCTCATAAACTATTTGAATCCTGTACGTCAACTTCTAAAAGATAAGGTGCACAGTACAGGAAGTAACTATTTATCAAAAAATATATCACAAAACGCATGATACAAATAGATATATGCGGCACCTAATGAGGCAATCTACCTTGGAAGGATTCGCGGGGACAACTTCTATTATTGCCGGATTGGGTGGAAGGTTTCCGTCGGGTCAGGTGGTTGGATTCTCGGGACTCAGCACGCAACTACCTCGATCGAAGATGCCCTGCAGCTTGCTTTAGGGAGCTTTCATGAACTGTAAAGGAAACATTCACAGCCGGTCGTTAGCGGTTCGACCGTGTCTATCGTATGCTTTTTTCCCTCTGGCCCAGGTGCTCATTCCCTTCGTTCTCACGGCAGACCTTTTTCGATCCGGTATCGCCTGACGGTCTCGTTTCGCTGACGGTCCGCTTCGAGGCCTTTCAGTTCCCCGACGCGATGGATCTTCATCATGTTCGTGCTTCCGGCGACGCCGATGGGGACCCCCGCGGTGATCACGATCAGGTCGCGTTTCCGCGCCAGGTCCTTGCCGAGCATGATCGCCTCCACGCTCCTGATCATATCGTCGGTGGTCTTCTTCGTCTTCAGGATGACCGGGATCACGCCCCAGTAGAGCGAGACCTTCCGCGCCACCCGCTCGAAGGGCGTCGGGGCGATGATGCCGGCGGCAGGCCGGTGCTTCGATACGAGGAGCGCGGTGCTGCCGGACTGGGTGAAGGTGACGATGGCGCGCGCGTGCTGCTCGGCCGCGGCTCGGCAGGCCGCGTGGGCGACGCTCTCATCAAGGCCGCCGATGTGCTTGTCCGGCGGAACAGGATCGAGGGAGGTCTCCGCCTGCTCGGCGATGCGCGCCATGACCGCAATTGCCTGGACAGGATGCTTCCCGACGGCTGTCTCGCCGGAGAGCATGACGCAGTCCGTCCCGTCCAGGATGGCGTTTGCCACGTCCGACGCCTCGGCCCGCGTGGGCTGGGGGTTCTCGATCATGCTTTCCAGCATCTGGGTGGCGGTGATGACCGGTTTTTCGGCGTCGTTGCAGGCGCGGATGATCAGTTTCTGGAGCAGCGGAACCTGCTCGGGCGACATCTCCACGCCGAGGTCCCCCCGGGCGACCATGATGCCGTCGGCCGCCTGGATGATCTCCTCGAGATTCCGAATGGCCTCGGGCTTCTCGATCTTGGCGATGATCGGGATGTCGGCGCCGGCCTTCCGGATGAACGACCTCGTTGCCTCGATGTCCGATGCGGAGCGGACAAAGGACAGGGCGATGTAATCCACGCCCCGCCCGATGCCGAACAGGAGGTCCTGCCGGTCCTTCGGGGAGAGCGAGGGGAGGGTCAGGTTCGCTCCCGGCAGGTTCACCCCTTTGTGGCTTTTCAGCGTGCCGCCGCGGATGACCTTGCACTGCAGTCCGCTGACGCTCCTCCGCACGACCCTGAGCTCGAGCCTTCCGTCGTCGAACAGCACGGTATCGCCGGGCCTCAGGTCCTTCGCGAGGCGGGGATAGGTGATGGAGATCAGGCTGCTCGTGCCCATGGCCTTTTTTGCCGTGAGCGTCACGAGAGCCCCCCGTTTCAGCGCCACGCCGTCATTCTGCATGTTCCCGACCCGGAGCTTCGGTCCCTGGAGGTCCTGGATGATGGCAATGGGCTTGCCCGCCGATATCGACGCCTGCCGGATGAGCCGGATGCGGGCGATATGGTCCTTCCGCTCGCCGTGGGAGAAGTTCAGCCGCGCTGCATCCATGCCCGCATGGATGAGCTTCGCGATAACAGCAGGAGAACTGGACGCCGGGCCGATGGTGGCGATGATCTTGGTTCGCTTGGGCATGGTGTACCTCTTAGATTCAGTAAACAGTATACGGTAGATAGTACACGGGAGAAGAGAAAGAAGCCTTCGTCAGCACGCGGGAAACAAATTGCCGCATTTGCTCCTCTCCCTGTCTACCGTTTACCGACTGCTGTTTACTGATTTATGGTTCTATGGTGATCAGTTCATACTGCTTCGTTCCCAGGCCCAGCCGCTCACACGCATCGATCTGGAGCTGCAGGGGACGGGGGTTGAGCTTCGCCAGGATATCGTCTCCCGGCCCGAGCTTCGCGTCCTCTGCCGCAGACTGGGGCAGGGGCGTCGCCTGCCGAAGCATGTCCACCGACGCCTGCTCGACGGCCACAAGGTCGTCGGAGACCATGATGCCCTGGTCCTGGACGACCGGCACGTCGGACACGGGCATGCAGTCGCATTCGGGCTGGACCTGGAAGAGGAAGTTGACGTAGACCACCTTGCCCTTGTTGAAAGTGGAAAGCACTGCCGCGGCCGATTCGGCCATGCTCTTCATGAACGTCTCGTCGTCCTGCGGCAGGGTCAGCGCGCCTTCCTGGCAGACGCGTGAGCACCTGCCGCAGTGCCAGCAGGTCTCTGTATCATAAGTGAACTCGTTGTCCTTGAACTCGATGGAGTCGAGCGGGCAGATCTCGGCGCACTGCTGGCAGCGGGTGCAGAGGGCGCCGTCCCAGACAAGCCCTTTCTCGCCATGGCAGTGCATGCCGCCCCTGCCCTTCTGCCACCCCTGGTCGCGGTGCCTGCCGCTGACGCAGCCCATGGCCAGGTTCTTGATGGCGCCGGCATAGCCCGAGTTGATATGGCCCTTGGTGTGCGAACAGACCACCATGGCAGGCGCGTCATGGATGGCCGATGCCACGGCGATATCGCCGAGCAGGGGGCCGGCCTTCGTCAGGATGCTGTCCTTGCCGTACAGCCCGTCGGCCAGCACCAGCGGCGCGCCGCAGGAGAGGTGGTTCAGGCCGTTCTGGTTCGCCACCTCGAGGTAGTCAAGCCCCTTGATGCGCACCGTGTCGGTCACGAAGGGCCTGGCACCGGTCCTGTTGACCGCCTCCACGACCTTCCGGAGCATCACTGCAGGGATGATGCGGAACGCACCCGGCGAGCCCCAGTGGGTCTTGACCGCGACCCAGTCATCCTTCGACAGCCGCTTCTTCAGGTCGAGCTTCTCGAGCAGCGCTTCGAGCTTGCCCGGCACGCTATTCGCGTAGTTCCAGCGGAGCGTGCGGGCGGTCGAAAAGTAGACCGTTGACATATCAATCCTCTTCTTTGATCGTCAGTCCGATCTTGTAGATCTCTTTTTTCGGAACGCCGAGGTCGTGTGCGGCTACGGCAATCGCTTCCTTCTTTGACAGTCTCCGGTGGAGCATCAGGTCCTTGAGATATTCCTTCGTGTCCAGATGCTGCCCTGCCGGCGTCCCGGTTGCGCCATGCAGGATGATCGTGAACTCACCCTTGGTGCTGCCGC